>NZ_JBXASU010000060.1:0-46078 GCF_058809705.1 Cupriavidus sp. MPR-AND1C
CCCCAACGCCCCGCCCCTAAACCACAATCTCCCGCGACATCTGCGGCCTTCGCACCAACAACTCAGCCAGCTTCTTCAACGCGGCAGCAAGATGGGCGCGCGTCTCGACGCCGCCCAGCGAGATGCGGATCGCATTGGGCGGCGTGGGGCCGGCATGGAACGCATCGGAAGCGGTAACACGCAGATCCTGCGCACGCGCGGCCTGCGTCAGCGCCAGCGAAGTCCAGTAGCTCGGCAAGGTGTGCCAGACGTGTATGCCGCTGGGTGGAGCCTGGTCCGCGCTGAACAGCAACTGCCGTGCGAGCTCGCGCCGCGCGAAGGCTTCCGTGCGGATCCCGGCCAGCAGCTGCGCGGCGGAGCCTTCGTGGATCCACTGCGTGGCCAGGGCTGTCGACAGCGGCGTGGACATCAACGCGAACGAGCGCAGCGCGGCCAGCACGCCCGCCCGGCTGCGCGCTTCGGGCAGGCGGATATAGGCGGTGCGCAGCCCCGGGCTCAGGCATTTCGACAGCGTGGCAACGTAGTAGACCTGGCTCGGCGCGAAGTGGGCCACGGGCGGCGGTGCGTCGCTGCCGAGCAGCCAGTAGGGATCGTCCTCGATGATCCATGCGCCGCACTGCTGCGCGGCCAGCGCGACATCGCGGCGCCGGTGCGCGGGCATGGTCCGCGTGGTCGGGTTCTGGATGGTCGGGTTGAGGTAGATCGCGCGCGCGCCATGCTCGCGCAATGCTTGCTCCAGCGCATCGGGCCGCATGCCGTCGTCATCGGTGGCCACCGTGACCACGCGGCGCCCGAGCTGCTCGGCCGCAGCGCGCAGGCCGGGATAGGTCAGCGGCTCCGCGAGGATGGCGTCGCCGGGCTGCGTGAGCGTGAGGATCAGCGCCGCCAGCGCGGCCTGGGCGCCGGGGCAGGCAATCAGCTGCTGCGGGCTGACCGACTCCAGCACCGGCTTCAGCCACATGGCGCCGGCGGCCCGGTCCGCCCTGCTGCCGCCACCAAGCTGGTAGGTCATGAGCAGGTGCGCATCGGTGCGCAGCAGCACCTGCGACAGGCCGCGCTGCAGCAAGTCATGGAAGTCCACGCCGGCGGGCGGCGGCGGCACGTTCATGCTCAGGTCAACCATCTGCGCCAGTTCGACCTTGGGCGGGGCGACGAAGGTGCCCAGCGCCCCGCGCGCCTCGATCAGGTTGCGCCGCTTGGCCTCGGTGAACGCGCGCGTCACCGTGGTGAGATCCACCCCGAGCTGCCTGGCCAGCTCGCGCTGCGGCGGCAGGCGGTCGCCGGGGTTCAGGCGCCCGTCCCCGACCGCGCGCTCGATGAAGCCAACGATCTGCCGGTAGCGCGCGCCCTCGCCGCGCACGAAGGCGGCGGCCCAGCCCGGACCGTCGTCGTCATCTTGTATGGATTTACTGGGATGCATTTTGCTTTATGTATGGCCTTTGTCTTACATTATCATGCGCCGCAGCATCACACAAATCCATACATTTAACGCTTTGTATGCGTTTCCCGCCAGTCCGGCGGAATCCCCTCTCTCGCGATGGTTTCCAGCGTGCCGTGGCAGGCAGTCCCGACGCGCGCGCCGGTTATGTGATGCATAACTAAGGTGTGTCTTATGCGTAACTCATTTGCCGGGGCAGACGCTGCTGTCCGGCGAGAATCCAGCGCTTGGCTGAATGCTTGCAAGGGAGGGCTCCGCCATGCGGGGCTATTTCTCGGTGGAGCAGCGATGCTCCTTCTCAGTGGCTGCCAGCTGGAGCTGCTATCCCCGAAGGGCGACATCGGGCACCAGGAAAAGACGCTGATCCTGGTCTCGCTGTTCATCATGCTGCTGGTCGTCGTGCCCGTCATTTTCCTGACGCTGTATTTCGGCTGGCGCTATCGCGCCTCCAACACCAAGGCAACGTATGCGCCCAAATGGGCGCACTCCACGCGGATCGAGGTGGTCATCTGGACCATCCCGTGCGTGATCGTGGCCGGCCTGGCGGTGCTGATCTGGAACACCACGCATTCGCTGGACCCCTACAAGCCGCTGGAGTCGACCGTCAAGCCCATCCGCGTCGAAGCCGTGGCGCTGAACTGGAAATGGCTGTTCATCTACCCGGACTACGGCATCGCCTCGGTCAACCGGCTGCCGATCCCGGTCGATACGCCGATCAATTTCAGCATCACCGCGGAATCGATGATGAACTCCCTGTTCATCCCGCAGCTCGGCAGCATGGTCTATGCCATGGCCGGCATGCAGACCAAGCTGCACCTGATCGCCGACACGCCTGGCACCTACGCGGGCATGTCCGCGGCCTACAGCGGCCCGGGCTTCTCCGACATGCATTTCGACACCGTGGCCACCTCGCGCGAGGCGTTCGACGCGTGGGTACGGCAGGCCAGGCAGTCGCCGCTGACGCTGGACGAGAAGGCCTACAAGACGCTGGAGCTGCCGAGCACCAAGGAGCCGGCGACGGTCTACGCGGGCGTTGCGCCCGGCCTGTTCCAGAACATCGTCAACAAGTACATGCATAGCGATATGCGCGCCAACATGCGTGGCGATGCGCGTGGCGATGCGCGTGGAAGCGCGCTTGGCAACGCGCTTGGCAATGCGCTTGGCGACGTATGCACAGCCCAAAGCCCCCCGCTGGCGGCCAACTGATGAAGCCAATGAATCCGAAACACATGCACTGCATGCAACACACGCAACGCCACCGCGCCGCGGCCACGGAGCACTGATCCATGTTCGGCAAACTGAACCTCGAGGCGATTCCGTACCATGAGCCCATCATCATGGGTACGCTGGCCGCCGTCATTCTGGGCGGCGTCGCGCTGCTCGGCGCCGTCACCTACTTCGGCAAATGGAAGTACCTGTGGACCGAGTGGATCTGCTCGGTCGACCACAAGCGCATCGGCGTGATGTACATCATCATGGCGCTGGTCATGCTGCTGCGCGGCTTTGCCGACGCCATCATGATGCGCGCGCAGCAGGCGATCGCTGTCGGCGATGCGGCTGGCTACCTGCCTCCACACCACTACGACCAGATCTTCACCGCCCACGGCGTGATCATGATCTTCTTCGTGGCGACGCCGTTCATCCTCGGCTTGATGAACGTCATCGTGCCGCTGCAGATCGGCGCGCGCGACGTGGCCTATCCGTTCGTCAACTCGCTCAGCTTCTGGCTGGCGGCAGCGGGCGCGGTGCTGGTGATGATGTCGATGTTCGTCGGCGACTTTGCCGCCACGGGCTGGGTCGCCTATCCACCGTTGTCCGAGCTGGGATACAGCCCGACGGTGGGGGTGGACTACTACATATGGTCACTACAGATATCGGGCCTGGGAACCACGCTCACCGGGATCAACTTCATCGTCACCATCCTGCGCATGCGTGCCCCGGGCCTGACGCTGATGAAGATGCCGGTGTTCACCTGGACCGCGCTGATCACCAACATCCTGATCGTTGCCGTGTTCCCGGTGCTGACCGCCACGCTCGCGCTGCTCACCGCCGACCGCTACCTGGGCATGCACTTCTTTACCAATGAGCTTGGCGGCAACGCCATGATGTACGTCAACCTGATCTGGGTCTGGGGCCACCCGGAGGTCTACATCCTCATCCTGCCGTGCTTCGGCGCCTTCTCGGAGATCATCTCCACGTTCTCCGGCAAGCCGCTGTTCGGCTACAAGTCGATGGTGTACGCCACCTCGTCCATCGGGATCCTGTCGTTCTTCGTCTGGCTGCACCACTTCTTCACGATGGGCTCCGGGGCGAACGTCAATGCCTTCTTCGGGATCATGACGACCATCATCTCGATCCCGACGGGCGTGAAGCTGTTCAACTGGCTGTTCACGATGTATCGCGGCCGCATCCGCTACCACTCGTCCACGCTGTGGACGATCGGCTTCATGGTGACCTTTGCCATCGGTGGCATGACCGGCGTGCTGCTGGCCGTGCCCGGCGCCGACTTCTTGCTGCATAACAGCCTGTTCCTGGTCGCGCACTTCCACAACGTGATCATTGGCGGCGTCATCTTCGGCTGCCTGGCCGCCATGAGCTTCTGGTTCCCCAAGGTGTTCGGCTTCACCCTGAACGAGCGCTGGGGCAAGATCTCGTTCTGGTGCTGGCTGGTGGGCTTCTACCTGGCCTTCATGCCGCTCTACGTGCTCGGCTTCAAGGGCATGACCCGCCGGATGAACCACTACACGCACGCCGACTGGCAGCCCTACCTGATCGTGGCGCTGTGCGGCGCCGTGATCATCGGCGCCGGCATCGTCGCCCTGCTCATCCAGCTGGCCGTGAGCGTGCGCGACCGCAAGCAAAATCCCGACCTCACCGGCGACCCGTGGGATGGGCGCAGCCTGGAGTGGGCCACCGCATCACCGGCCCCCTTCTACAACTTCGCCCATGTGCCGCACATCACCTCGCTGGAACAACACTGGGATGACAAGGAGGCGGGGCGCGCCTACGTGCGGCCAGCCCACTACGAGGACATCCATATGCCCAGGAACACCAGCGCGGGCGTGATCGTGTCGGCGTTTGGCCTGGTGCTCTGCTTCGCGCTCGTCTGGCACATGTGGGCAATCGCGGGCCTTGGCCTGCTGGGCGTGATCGGCACCTTCATCGCACGGACCTACAACCGCGACGTGGACTACTACGTCCCGGCGGCCGAAGTCGAACGCATCGAAAACGCGCGCTATGCGCAGCTACGCAAGGCGGCTTGACCCATGAGCTACACAGTCATTCACAATACGCACGAGCATGTCGCGCACGACGACGGATCCAAGACCACGCTGGGGTTCTGGATCTACCTGATGAGCGACTGCCTGATCTTCGCCGTGCTGTTCGCCACCTTCGGCGTGCTCGCCAGCAATACAGCGGGAGGCCCCAGCGGCCGGGAGCTGTTCGAGCTGCCGTTCGTGCTCGGCGAAACCATGCTGCTGCTGATCAGCAGCTTCACCTTCGGCGTGGCCATGCTGAACATGCAGCCCGGGCGGGAGCGCCAGGTCATCCAGTGGCTGGGCATCACGTTCCTGCTTGGCGCGGCCTTCATCGCCATGGAGCTGTATGAGTTTGCCGAGCTGCTGCATGCCGGCGCGGGGCCGGGCGTCAGCGCGTTCTTGTCTGCCTACTTCTCCCTGGTGGGCACCCACGGCCTGCACGTGAGTTGCGGCCTGCTGTGGATCCTGGTCATGATGCACCAGGTCAAGTCCTTCGGCCTGGATGGCGTGACCCGGCGCCGCCTGGCCTGCCTCAGCCTGTTCTGGCACTTCCTGGACCTGATCTGGATCTGCGTGTTCACCTTTGTCTATCTGCGAGAGTTTGTATGAAGACCGCCCATCTCCACACAGGATCCGCGGCGCACGCCGCGCACGGCAGCCTGAAAGGCTATGCGATCGGCTTTGCGCTGTCGCTGGTGCTCACCCTCGCGTCGTTCGGCGCGGTGATGGGCGGGTTCGTGCCCAAGGGCATGGGCCTTGCCGCCATCGTGCTGCTTTGCGTTGCGCAGCTGGTGGTGCAGCTGGTGTTCTTCCTGCATATCGGGACGTCCGCGGACCAGCGCATGAACACGGCGATCTTCGTGTGCACCGGGACGCTGATCGCCATCATCGTGGCAGGCTCGCTGTGGGTCATGCATAACGCGAACGTCAACATGATGCCGATGGATATGTCGCCGGAACGCGCGCGTCTGCGCGACTAGCACCACGGTCGCCAAGGGCACCATGGCGTGGCCGGCCCCCTCGGCGGGGGCCGGCCCCGCGCCACCTTCAGGCGGCGTGCTTGAGAAAGATCAGAAAAACAGGCTGCCGGCGGCCGCCGTGCGGCTGGCCGCGGGCCAGTGGCGGATATTCTGAAACCGCGTGGTCCGGTCGCCAAGCAGGCTGGCGCCCCCTTCCCAATAGACCCAGCTCCGGCCCCTTCTGAGGCGGTCCAGATAGGCGTCTTCAAACCCGGCTGGCAAGCGATTGGCCATGGAGGCCAGCGCGCTTTCGTCAGCGCCGAACGCACCAGCAAGCCTGAATTTCCCGCCCGACAGGCCATCGGCGATGCTCAGGTCCAGGTAAGGCACGAACAGGCCGATGCGGCGCAGCGCCGCCGGCATCGCACCGCCCCATGCCTGGACGGCAGCACGCAACGCACCGAGCGCGAGCAGGAACGCCCGCTCATTCCTGGCCGTCAGCACACGGCCACTAAGCACACCATCCATCAGTTCCTTACCCGCGGCGGCGAATGCCGGCGGTGCAAGCGGGACGCCTTCGGGATGCGCCTGGCCGAGAAGCGCAAGGCAAGCCGCGAGGCCGCTTGCGCTTTGCTCGCCCATGCTCAGGGCAGGACAACGCGGATCGGAATCGGAAAGCAGAAGCAGCACATCGGCAGCGTGGCGCGGCGATGCCAGCACGATGCGGTCATAGGCGAGACCGGCGTCTCGCATGCACAGTTCAAGCGCGGTGCAGGCCGGACATCCGGCCAATACAAATAACTGGTACTTCATGGCTGCGGCGATTTCCCCTGGCGTCGACAATGACGCGCGTCCGGGGGATGTTGCCGCACCGCAACAATGCAGAACAGGAGCAGAAGTACGCTATTTGGAGCGGAGCAGAGCCGAATTTCGCCGGGGCCGAATTTCTCCGGAGCCGAATTTCTCCGGAGCGTTAACCGGGCAGCCGCAGCGCGGCATTCAACTGGTCAACCACTTCCGCCCAGTCAGCATCTCCCAGGATTTCCTCCCGCAGCAACGTGGCCTGCGCGGGCGTCCAGAACGGGGCGTCCGCAAGCACGACATCGGGGGCCAGGGGAGAATGCGCGGCCAGGAATTCACGGATCGCCCGGTCGTCGGCGGGCAGGCCGAGTTGCGCAAACAACTCGGAAAAATGGTGGAAGGAATTGTCCATGGCGTGCGTACCTCCTATGGTGAAGACACATCACTGCATCACTGAATCACTGAATCACATGCATCACTGCGCGGCCCTGCGCGCTGAAACCGGCTCAGCCCCGCGCAATCCGCTTGGCCATGCTCCAGCGATGCACCTCCGAGGGGCCATCGTAGATCCGGAAGGCGCGCATGTCGCGGAAGATGCGCGCAACAATGGTTTCGTCCGTCACCCCGCTGCCGCCAAGCACCTGCACGGAACGATCCACCACCCGCCACAACGCCTCCGAGCAATACACCTTGGCCAGGCTGGACTCGTCGCGCCCCTTCTCGCCCTGGTCCAGCACCCAGGCGCAGTGCCAGATGGTCAGGCGCGCGGTGTGCATATCCATTTCGTTGTCGGCCAGCATGAACCCCACGCCCTCATGCTCCACCAGGGTCCGGCCAAACGCAAGGCGCTGGCGCGCATAGCTGGCCGCAATGTCATGCGCGCGCCGGGCCGCCCCGAGCCAGCGCATGCAGTGCGTCAGCCGCGCCGGGGCCAGGCGCAGCTGCGCGTAGCGGAATCCTTCGCCAAGCTTGCCGAGCACATCGCTTTCGGGCACGCGCAGGCCATCGAAACGCACCACCGCATGCCCACCCGTGAAGCACGTATCGAGCGCCTCCATCTGCCGCTCGATCTCGACACCGGCCTGGTTCATGTCAGCGAGGAACATGGTGGCGGTGCCGTCTTCCATCCGCGCCATGATGATGGCAAAGGTGGCGCCGGTGGCGCCCGTGATAAACCACTTCCTGCCCGTGATCACGAAATGATCCCCATCGCGCACCGCCGTGGTCTGCAGCATCGACGGATCGGCCCCCGCGCCTGGCGCCGGCTCGGTCATGCAAAAGCACGAGCGCGTGTGCCCGAGGATCAGGGGATGCAGCCAGCGCGCCTTCTGCTCCGGCGTGGCAACCAGTTCCATCAGGTGGATATTGCCTTCGTCCGGCGCGTGGATGTTCATCGCCACCGGCCCCAGCGGCGAGTAGCCCGCCTCTTCAAAGACAATGGCCTTGTCCCGGTGCGAAAGCCCGAGGCCTCCGGCCTGCGTGCTGGCGTGGGGTGTCAGCAAGCCCGCCGCCCTTGCCTTGTCCACCAGGTCCGTGCGCAGATCCTCGGTCGGGCCGTGCGCCGTTTGCCGGGGATCGCGCTCCATGGGCATGACCTGCTCCGCAATGAACTGGCGGGTGCGTGCCTGCAACTCCCGTTGAACGGGCGTCAAACTGAAGTCCATCATCTTGCCTCGCCTTGCTTCGTTTTCCGATTTGGCCGTTGCAGCCATGCGCAATGCATTGTAGGCGAGGCGGGTGTCCCGGCGCGAGGTGTGTGGATAGGCCGGCGTGGCTATCCCTGCGCGGCTAGCACGCGACGTGGCACACGCCAAGTTGCTGGGCCATCAGCACGAGATCGGCAAACGTGCGCGCTTTCATCTTGCGCATGGCCTGCCCGCGGTGGATCTTTACCGTCACCTCGCTGATGCCGATGCGCCCGGCAATCTGCTTGTTCATCAGCCCGGATGCGGCCAGTCCCATCACCTCCGACTCGCGCGGCGTCAGTGTCTCGAAACTGCAGCGAAGCCCCTGGGCCTTGCGCATTCCTTCGCGTCGCCGGCGGTCCTTCTCGAGTGCCGCCGATACCGCATCGAGCAGGTCCTGATCGCGAAACGGCTTGGCCATGAAGTCTTCCGCGCCAGCCTTCATCGCTGCCACGGTCATGGCAATATCGCCATAGCCCGTCATGAAGATGATCGGGACACGGATGCCCAATTGCCCCAAGTGCGCCTGCAGGTCCAGTCCACTCTGGCCGCGCAGCCTGACATCGAGCACCAGGCAGCAAGGCGCTTCCGGCAACCGGTACTCAAGCAATTCCGCGGCCGAGCCGAACAGCGCGGCACGCATGCCGACCGAGCGGAACAGGGTGCCCAGCGCACCGCGCAGCGACGCATCGTCGTCGACGACCAGCACCAACGCCTCGTCCCGGTCAATCGTCTCGACAGGCTCCAGACTTTGAATTGTCACGGTCAGTTTCTCCAGTCAGATTCAAAGGCGCCAGCACGAACGCGGACCACGTCAATCGTTGTTTCGGGCTGTGCGGGGCGGTGTCGCCGCATGGCTTGCCCATGGGCACTCTACGCTTTTGCCCTGCCGGCGTATTGTCGATTTGTGCCGGCTTTTGTCTACTGTGGCTTGTTAATGCGTGCCTCACAGTCGAAGATTACTAACGATCACTTTAAGGGCAGCGCTTGCCCAAGGACCCGCTGACCCATGCCAAAAGACAATAGACGCTCAATAGACGCTCGCCAGGGCGCCGCCCAGGCCTGCGGTCACGGCTGTGGTTGCGGCACCGGCAGGGTAAAGGAGAAGGCCGCGCCGGGGCCTGCCGGATGCTGGCCGCTTTGCGCCTCGGCACGCACGGGAGACTCGGCCCATATGGAGCCACCATGCGCTTCGACGATCGATCGGCAGATCGACAGGCCCATGCCCAGCCCTTGCTCGCGCGTGGTGTAGAACGCCTCGAACAGCTTGCCCAGCTTTCCCGCGTCGATACCCGGGCCGGTATCCTCCACCCGCAACAGTACCTGGCCGTCGGCGGGCGCCGCGGTGGTGACCCGAAGGTGACGGCGCCCCGGACGGCGGCATGACATTGCCTGGATGGCATTGACGAGCAGGTTGATGATCACCTGCTGCAACTGGATGCGGTCGCCGAGCACTTGCGGCAGCCCGGCCGCGCAGTCCTGGGCAATGACGATGGCTTGAGCCTCGGCCTGGTGCTTGACCATGGCCACGGTCTCGGCCACAAGGTCGCTCAATTGCAACGGCAAGCGACGAGACTCCCCCTTGCGCGCGAGCGCCCGGATGCGCCGGATCACCTCGCTTGCGCGCAGTCCTTCCGCGATCATGTTCTCCACCGCATGACGCGCTTCATCGAGATCGGGTTCGGGACGGTTGATCCAGCGCAGGCACGCGCCGCCATACGTGACGATACCGGTCAGCGGCTGATTGACCTCGTGCGCAATCGACGCCGCCAGCTCGCCAAGCGTGGTGACCCGGGAGACGTGCGCCAGTTCGGCTTGTGCCCGCTGGCGCTCCTGGTTCTGGCGCAGCAACTCTTCATAGAGCCTGGCATTCTCCAGGGAGATGGCTGCCTGGGAGGCCAGCATGGCCAGCAGGTTGATTCTCCGGCCGGTAAACAGCCCATCCGCCAGATTATTCTCCAGGTAGAGCACGCCGATCGGCGCGGCCTGCTTGGCCAGCGCCAGGCACGCCACCGAGCGCACGCTGCGCGCCTGGACGTCCGCATCCTGCCCGAACTTCGCATGCGTCCTGGCATTGTCGAGGACGAAATCCGCGCGGGTCGTGAGCGCCGCGTCGATGATGGCGCGGGGATAGGGCACGGCGCCGGCCGGGTCCAGGTCGACCACAATGCCGGATTGCTCGGTCCGGGCTTGCGCGGCCAGGCGCAGTGCACCGTCCTGCCAGAGAAACAGCAATGCTCTCTGTGCGGCCGCCTGCTCAAGGGTGGTCGTCAGCAGCGTGTTGATCAGGCGGTCGAGCTGTATCTCGCCGGCCAGCGCCTGCGTCGCCCTGATGGCGGTGTCGAGGTCCAGCTGGGAGGCAGGGCCGATATAGGTAGCGGGCTGAAGGGCCGCCGCGTCGGTCCGTTCGATGGCCGTGCGGCCCGTGTCCAGATCCGTGCCGTCATGGGCGCGCGCGCGCGCCTCCAGCTTGCGCACCAGGCCCTCGGCGCCCCAACTGCCATAGGCATCGCGGGCCTTGCGCAAGTAAGCCATTGCCGGCGCCGCCAGGCCCTGTTCGAAACAGCAGCGCGCGCACAGATCGTAGGCCAGGGCCTCGTCATGCACCAGGTCCCGCTCTCGCGCCTGTCGGGCCGCCTGCTCGTACTGCCGCATGGCCTGCAAGGGATCTCGCGCCATGCGCGAGGCTTCGGCCGACAGGATGCCCGCGCGCGCGCCGAAGTTGGCGGGATTCTCCCGTGCCCAGGCGCTCAGCTGGTCGTGATGGCGTTTGAACGCCGCCGCGTGCGCGCCGCCAGGCACGTGGCCGGATGTGTGGCCTGGTGCGTGGCCCGGGAATACCGGCGCCCGCGCCAACGTGAGCGCCGCGAAAAAATGATAGTCCGCGATCTCCAGGAAATACGGGGCGGTCCATAGCAGCGGCTCCGCCTTGCGGGCCGCGTCCAGCGCCCCCCGATAGTCGTCCGCGGCGAAACAGGCCTGCAGCTTGCGAATCCAGTAGCAGCAGGCGGCGACGGCGAGGCGGGGATCGGCCTGCAGTCTTGCCTCGGCTTCCAGCAGCCCCGGCTCGCCGGCCTCCCGCGCCATCCAGCCTGCGGCCCTGCCCCGCAGCACCGCCACATACCTGGCCTGCGCGCTCAGGATATCGACGACCCGCCCCAGGCCGAGAGAGCGGGCGAAAGCCAGGCCAGTCTCGATCTGCGCCTCCACGCTGGCCAGCGGCTCCGCGCAACCGAGCAGATGGGTCACCAGCTGGTTGCGGCTATAGGCAGCGAAATTGAAATCCCCCGTCTGCCGGCCCTCTTCGAAACTGCGCTCGATCAGTTCGCGCCCGCCGCGGATGGGCTGGGTCCACGGCAGCAGCAACGCCCCAAAGCACATATGGACCTTGGCGCGAAAGCGGCCCATGCCCTCCTGCGCGACCAGCGCCAGGCCGGCCTGGCCCAGGCGATAACCCAGCCCGTAGTCGCCACAACGCGGCCCGATCGTCATGCCAAGGTGAACGTACGCAATGCAGGAGGCTTCGTCGTTGCCATGCTCCAGGCTGATGAGCGCCATCCAGAGCGGTATCAGGTCGCGCAGGTTCCGGTCCATGAACGACGCGGGCGACATCACCTCGGCCAGGACGCTGAGCGTGGCGCGCCACACCGGGCTATGCATGCGCGGCAAGCTGGCCAGCGACTCGACCGGCCGATCGCCCAGCAACGCAAGCAAGCGCTGGTACTCCTCCTCCACCTGCCCCGGCGCGTCGGGCCGGAAGTCCAGGCCCATCGTGCGGACGAACCCCAGCCCCAGCCTGACGGCGTGGTCGGACTGGTCAAGCGCCGTATGCACCGCCACTTGCAGCCGCGTGACCGCCGCCAGGTCGGCGGGTGTCCGCGTCCTGGCGCTCAGGTCCAGCAAACTGGCCGCGGCGGCGCCAAGCCGGCCGTCAACGAATTCGCACTCGGCGCGGCCCATCGCCAACGCCAGCGCCAACGCGTGATGGGTCTCCCATGCCCCGTCTGGCAGCCATCGCTCGCCGGCGGAAAAACAAGCACTGGCGGTGTCGTAGGCGGTTGTCTTCATCGCGCGAAGCGCGGCCTCCAGGCTCAGTTGGGCAACCTGGAGCCGCTCGCCGTCATCGAGGTGGATGCCGGCTGCGCGGTTGAACTGGTCAACCGCGCAGAAGACGCCGCCGTCACCATTGTCACCGTGCGCCAACCGGCGGCCAAACCGCAGGTGCAAGGCCGGGCGATCGGCAACAGGAATCAAGGCATAGGCTGCCTCCTGGACCCGTTCGTGGGCGAAGCGATAGCAGGCATCGCCGACCACGATGTAGCCCCCGGCCACGGCTTGCGCCAGCAGGCCGCCAAGCCGTGCTTCGCTGACATCCAACGCCTGAGCCGCGGTTGCCGCCGGCACCGTGCTGCCCAGGCAAGACAGGGCCATCAGCAAGGCGCCTGTTTCCGGCGGCAGCCGCTGCAGGCCCTCGGCAAGCAAACCCGGCGCATCGCCCTGGCTATCCGGCAAGTCAGGCAATGGGGCGCTTGCGACCTCATCCAGGCTGCCGTGGTTGCGCCACGCCTGCTGGCACCGCCGCAGTTCGCCGACAAGCGCGCTCGCGCTGGGGTAGCGTTCCGCGGGCGCCTTGGCCAGCAACCGCATCACCATGGCCGACAACACTGGCGCAACGGCGTCGTTGCGCTCGGACGGCGCCACCGGCAGTCTTGCGAAATGGCTGTGCACCCAGCCTACCGGCTCGCTGGCTTCGAGCGGCAGGACACCCGTGAGCATCTGATACAGGATCACGCCCAGCGCGTAGAGGTCCGCCCGTGCGTCGACCGCTGACTCTCCCCTGGCGGCCTGCTCGGGTGCCATGTAGGCCAGGGTTCCCGCCAGCATCGGTGGTCGCGCGCCGGGCAAGGTGCCGGGCAAGGTGCCAGACGAGGCGACGGTGGCGATGCCGAACCCGGTAATCCAGGCCCGTTCCCGGTTCGGTGCGACCAGGAGATGCGCAGGCTTGATGTCGCGGTGGACGATGCCGGATTCGTGCATGGCCGCGATCGCGGCGGACACGGCGATCGCGATTTCCAGGAAGGCATCCAGCGCAAACGGCTCGCCAGGCAACGGGGCCAGCGGCAAGCCGCCCTCGTCGACCGCGAGCAGGGCCGGCCTGCGGTCATAGCGGATCAACGCCACCGGAAGCACTGCCCAATCGGATCGCAGCAGGTCCCGCAAGGTGAATTCGTGCTCGAGGCGCCGGCGCTGTACGCCGGCCACGCTGGCAGCCGGGCCGGCGAGCGAAAGCAGCACGGGCGGGCATCCGGCGGCAGTCCCGCGAAGCAGCGCGATCTCGCCGTCCAGCAAATATTCGAGCTTGTAGTTGCGCAACGAATTCATCGAACCTGGGACTGCATCATGAAAGCCGGAAAGCTCGGAAGCTCGGAGTATATTCCGCCCGACAGGGGCAATCAGCGGCAGAGGATGCGCCCGCCGGTGTCGCCGTCTCATACTTTGGTGTTACCCCCTGCCACGCCAGGCCTGGCCCGGGCGGGCCTGGCCGGACCCGAGAGCGCGTGGGCACGGGGCGCACGGCGCGGCCGGACCGCTCTTGCCCGCGCGCCCGGTGGGAATCCCTGACCGAGGCCGGCAATACCACCGTATGATTCCAGAGAACGTGGCAGCACGATATCCTCGATGCAAGCGATGGGGGCCTCCGACCGCTTCGTCACCGCTCATGACAAAAGGAGGAACACCGTGTGATAGCTACCCCGGTGATCGCCATCGTCGACGACGATGCTGCTGTCCGACAAGCCCTGGGAAGCCTGCTGCGCTCCTTGAGCATGAGCGTCGAACTCTATGCGAGCGGGAACGATCTGCTGCAGTCAAACACCATCGATGCCATTTCCTGCCTGGTCGCCGACGTGCAGATGCCCGCGATGAACGGCTTCGCGCTGTGCGAACACCTTCGCGCACGCGGGTTTTCCACGCCGGTGATCTTCATGACGGCCTTCCCTGACGAATGCTACCGGCAACGCGCCGAGGCGATCGGCGCTGCCTGCTTTCTCGGCAAGCCGTTCATGGAAGCCGACATCATCCGGTGCATCGGGAACGTGCTGGCGCGAAGCGCGAAGTCCGGGCCGCAGCCAGGGGACTGAAGACGATGCCCGAAATCGCGGTGCCCCTGGCACTCGGCATGCGCCACGAGCGGCTTGCCCTGGGCCTGAGCGGCTTTTTTGCCGCCGCCTCCATCCGGGCCGCCGACACCCTGCTGCCGGCCTTGTCACGGGACTTCGGGATCTCCGCGGGAAAGACCGGTGTGGCGGTGACAAGCTTCATGCTTGCCTATGCCGCATTCCAGCTGATCTACGGGCCCCTGGCCGAACGCTACGGCAAGCTGCGTGTCATCGCGGCTGCCTTGCTGGCCTGCGCCGTTGCCAATTTCAGCCAGTCGCTGGCGCCTGGCTTCGCATGGCTGGTGGTACTGCGCGCGATCGCCGGCGCGGCGGCGGCTGGCGTCATTCCGATCTGCCTGGCGCGCCTCGGCGATACCGAACCACTGGTCTCGCGGCAGAGCCTGCTCGCGCGCTACTCGGTGGCCACCATCTGCGGACTGATGACCGGCCAATGGGTATCCGGACTCGTCGCCGATGCGCTGGGCTGGCGTGCCGCCTTCGTGCTGCTGGCCGCCGGCTTCGCCTGCGTGGCCGCGATCCTGGTCAGCCTGGCACGCCGCGATGAAACGGCCGGCGATTGGCGGCGCGGGGCACCCGGCCCGCGGCCAGGACCCGCAACGCTGCTGAAATCCGCATGGGTGCGCCGGGTACTGTGCATGACCTTGCTGCTGGGCTTGCTCTGCCCGAGCGTGTTCGCCTTTGTGCCGACCTATCTCAAGCTCCACTTTGCCTTGTCCCTGGCGGCGGCCGGCGCCATCACGTCGATGCACGGCATAGGCGGGCTGCTGTACGCCGGCTTCGCGCCGGCGCTGATTCGCAGCGTGGGACGGCGGCGCCTGGCCAGGCTGGCGGCCGCGCTGCTTGGCGTGGGGATGGCCTGCATCGCACTTGGGCAACACTGGCTCTGGATTGCCGCGGGTTGCCTGTGCGCCGGCTGTGGCTACTACATCGTCCTGAATGCGATGCAGACCGCCGCCACGCAGATGGCACCTTCGCAACGCGCGAACGCCGTCGCCTTGTTTGCGTTCTGCCTGTTCGCCGGCCAGGGCCTTGGCGTGCTGCTAGCGGCGCGCCTGGTGGACACGGCCGGCATCCCGGCCTTGTTCGCCATCAGCGGCGCGCTCGTGATCCTGCTGATCCTGGAACTGTCCAGGCAACTGCTGCCGCGCCTGGACGCCACCCCGCCCTGATCCGGCGCAGGTGTGGTCAGCTGCCATCGGGTGCTGCCAGGTGGCGCACGACGGGCGGCGCGGCACCGCGGTGAAAGCTATGCACGCGCGTCTGGATCAGTTTGTCGTTCATGGTGTGGCGCTCGTGCTGGCGCAGATGCTCCAGCCACGACTCCACCAGGAAGGTCTCGATGAAGCGCCCGGGCGCGGCCAGGTCTTCGTAGACCCCCCAGGACAGCGCACCGCCGCGGCGGCGAATCCGGCGCATCTCCTGCACGGCCTTGCCAAACGCTGCCGCATCCTCGGGCGCGACCTCGTATTCCACGCAGATCATCACTGGCCCACGGTCGTGGGCCACGTCCAGTTCACCCGGGTGCAGAAAGCCTGAAGGCGCCAGGTCCAGCTCCGGCGAGATGCCCAGGCGCCACCGCAGCGCAGCGGTGCAAGCCAGGGCCAGCCCGGCTGCCGCTAGCATCAGGGCGGCGGGAATGCCCAGCAGCGCGGCGGTCTTGCCCCATAGCGCGCTCCCCGCGGTCATGGCGCCGAAGAACACGGTCAGGTAGGCCGCCAGCGCGCGTGCCTTGACCCAGCCCGCGGCGCTGCGCTGGGCGGCCACATTGAGCGTGGACAGTACCGCGATCCAGGCCAGCCCGGCAAACAGCAGTGCGGCTGCCAGCAGCCAGAAATGCCGCACATAGGCCAGCGCGAGCAAGCTCAGCGCGAACAGCAGGCTTGCCAGCACCACCATGCGATCGGCGCTGACCCGGCCGCGCAGCTTGGGGAGCACAAGCGCGCCGCCGACGGCGCCCAGGCCGATGCTGGCCAGCAGCAAGCCATATCCGCCCGGGCCGAGGCCCAGTTCCCGCCGGGCCACCAGCGGCAGCAGCGCCCAGCCGGCACTGCCGAAGAGAAAGAACGCGACCGCCCTGACCAGCACGACCCGCAGCAGCGGCGCGGCCTCCACATACCGCAGGCCGGCACGCACCGCCGAAAGGAAATGCTCGGGCGGCAGGTTCCGCCGGGCGGGCTCGGCCTTCCACCGGTACAGCACCAGCGTCACGCCCAGCACCGACAGCGCGTTGAGCAGAAAGACCACCGCGGGCCCGGAGAACGACAGGATCAAGCCACCCAGCGCAGGGCCGATCGCACGGCTGATATTGATCCCCAGGGAGTTCAGCGCAATGGCCGGCGGCAAGTCCGCCTTGTCGACCAGGTCCGGCACGATGGCCTGGAACGGCGGCGAGCTCATCGCCGCGCCGGTGCTCAGCAAAAATGCAGCCAGCAGCAGCACATGGGCGTTGACCAGGCCGGTGAGCGCAAGCACGCCCAGCGTGGTCGCCACCGCCAGCGTCCAAAGCTGCGCGAAGATCAGGTACTTGCGCCGGTCGACGATATCGGCCAGCACCCCGGACGGCAGGGCGAACAGGAACATCGGCAGGCTGCCCGCAGCCTGCACCAGGGCGACCATCAGGGGATCGGGGTCGAGCGACGTCATCAGCCAGCTGGCGCCTACGTCGTTCATCCAGGTACCCACATTGGACGCCACCGTGGCGATCCACAGCATCCGGAAAGTGCTGTACCGCAGCGGGCTCCACGGCGAGCCGGCTGCACCGGCGCTGCCGCGCTGCGCGGCGGGCGTGCCGGCTGAGCCGGCTTGAGAGTCATTCATGGCTTGGTCGCAAGTTGCTCAGGCACTGAAGGTGGCAATGCCAACAGTGGCACAGCCGCATTGTGTGGAGCACAGCGGGCGCCGTCTACCTATACCAAGGGACAATGGTCTTGTGCCTCGGCATCGGCATCGGCATCGGCATCGGCATCGGCATCGGCATCGGCGCACCATCCTTGCGCCCGGCGCGTCAGGCGTGAACCCTGCGGCGCCAGTTGCCGGGAGAGACGCCGACCGCTTGCGAGAACACGCGGGTGAAATGGCTTTGATCGGAGAAGCCGCAAGCCATTGCCACTTCCGCCAGGCAGAGTCCGGTTTCGCGCAGGAGCCCGCGGGCGCGCTCCAGGCGCTGGGCCGCCAGCCACTGATGGGGTGTCTGGCCAGTCGTATCCCGAAAGGCACGGGTGAAATGGCTACGCGACAGGTTGCAGGCGTCGGCGACGTCGGCAATGGACAGATCGCCATCGATCTTGGCGATCAGCATTTCCTTGGCCATCTCCACGCTGCGTTGCGACAGCAACCGGTTTGTCTTGGGCGTCGCGACGGAGCCATTCCCATAGCGCTCGACGAGATAGGTCCCGATCGTGAAGCCCAGCTGATCGACGAACAGCTTGCTGGCCATCCCGGGCTGGCTCAGTGCCGGCGCCGCCGCCTGGGCGAGATGCGCCAGCACCTGGTCTTGCTCTCCCGCCGCGCTGCGCAGCCCCAGGATGCGCGAGCGGCCTAGTTCCGCGCTGGTGCGCTCGATAAAGGTGCGGGAAATCTCCAGCAGGATGAAGTCGAAAAAACCATAAAAATCGGCTTTATAGTCTTCAAGGAAATTCCGGATATAGATGGAGTTATTTTCAAATTCGTGGGTGCTCGCGCGGCGCTCATGAAACACCCGGCGGCGATGGCCCGTGCACAGCGAAATCCCCACCAGAAAGCCGCGATGCGACGCCGAAGTGATAACCTGGCTCGCCTTCTCGCCGGGCGAGCTCTTGCGGAAAAAATGGATCTCGCTGCCGGTGAGCTTCTGATCCTTGGAGAGCTTTTCCGCGGCGCACCCGAATGCGTCGATCGATACAGGAGCTGCGTGCGGGAAGGAGGCTTTGGCGTTGACAGGCATGATCTCAGACGGGAATAAACCACCGCCATGAAAACCCACGCCGTGGCAGCACCGGCTGACCAAGAATAGCAGAGCTTGCAGGCAGCCCGCGTGAAACCTTGGATGGCACAGGTCGAGTGACGCAAGCGCCTGTTGCCTGCTGAAAACCAAGGGCGCGATGCCTTCTGTATAATTCAGGCTCTTTCAGGCAATTCTCCCGTATCAAGCGGCGTGCCAATCACGCGCCATCGCCAGTAGTCCGACTGACTATAGAGCACGCGCCGGCAAGATCGCTCCCCCGGCGCTCCGATCGGCTCCCATGCCGATCGCCGCGCGTCCGCCCAACATCCTGATCGTCGCCCGCCGGCCATCGACCGTCCGACGAGCCATGGCAATTCACGCGAACCTGCGCGATTGCCGGCCCGGCAAGCCGATCAGCAAAGATATTTCTCTTTCCATGAGCAAACTCCCCAGGCTCGTGCTGAGCCTTGTGCTGGTTGCGCTATTGCACCTGATCCCCACCGCGCTCCCGGCCGCAACCGCCGACACCACCTTGAATGCAGACGCGCCCGCCACCCGGCCGCCATCGCGCGCGGATGCCGTTGCCGAGCTCAAACGGCTCCAGACAGAGCAGGACCGCATCAAGCAACTGGCGTCGTCGCCCACCAGCGGCACGCAGCTCGAAGGGCTGGATGACGCCATCCACCAGTTGGCAAGCGACGTCGACAAGCTGAGCGCGGCGCTCACGCCCCAGCGCGCGCAGTTGCAGGCACAGCTCGACGTGCTCGGGCCGCCGCCCGCCGCCGGCACCACGCCAGAGGCGGCTGCTGTCGCACAGCAGCGGGCGGACCTGAACGCGCGCAAGGCCCAACTGGACAGCGGACTGAAGCAAGCGGCCGAGGTCAAGGGCAATGTCACCAACCTGAGCGAGCAGATCGCCAAGCTGCAGCGCAGCCGCTTGAAGAACCAGCTCGCGCTGCGGTCGGCCAGCATTCTCGGCACGGCATTCTGGGAGCCGTTGTTCGCGCCGAGCCAGGAGGACCAGCAGCGGCTGAGCGCGTTCATGGGGCAAGTCACCCCGTTGTGGGGCATGGCCTGGCAGCCCGGGCGGCAGACGGTCACCGCCCTGCTTCTGCTGCTTGCGATCGGCGTCTGGACCATCGGCCGACGGCTGATCGAGCGGGCGCTGGCATGGTTCTGCCTGACGCGCTTGCCCGAGAGCCGGCTGCGGCGCAGCGCGCTCGCGCTTGCCACGGTACTCGCGACGGTTGCGGCGACCGCCATCGCGGTGCAGGTTGTGTGTTTTGCTTTCGTCCCGCCGGGCGAACTGCCAGCTCAGGTGCAGGACCTGATCAGCGAACTCGGCAAGCTGACGCTGACGAGCGCGCTGATCGCGGGCCTGGGACGGGCATTGCTGTGCACGCACCATCCCTCATGGCGCGTGCCGGCGCTCGCCGACAAGGTCGCGCTGGCGATGCGTCCTTTCCCAAGTGTCCTCGCGGGCCTGCTGCTGATCGCCGGCACGCTCGAGCAACTCAACCGGACCGCGGACACAAGCCTGCAGGTGACCTTGCTAGGCCGCGGCCTGGTATCGCTTGTGGTGGTACTGACAATCGGCGCGGCGCTGCTGCGCGCCAACCGTGTGCGCACGAAGCTCGCCGCGGCAGGCGAGCGGCCTGAAGCGCGCTCCACCTTCGCCGGCCTGATCCACGCTGGCGTAACGGTGACGGTCGTCGCCTCGCTGATGGCGCTGCTGATCGGCTACATCACGTTCGCGCGCTTCCTGACCTACGAGCTTGTCTGGATCGACATCGTCCTGTGCAGCCTGTACCTGTTGACGCAACTGACCCGCGACGTCTGCGAAAGCGTGTTCAGCGCGCACCATCCAAGCGGCAAGGTCATCAAGCAGTTGTTCGGACTCGGGGACAGCCATCTCGCGCAGGCGTCGACGGTGCTCTCGGGGATCGGCACCAGCCTGTTGCTCCTGGTGGCCGTCATCGCGCTGCTGACCGGCGGCTTCGGCACCACGCCGAGCGACCTGCTCAACAGCCTGCTGACGATGCTCGGCGGCGAGCGGCTGCGCAGCCTCAACATCATGCCCGAGCGCATCCTGAACGCGGTCATCGCGCTCTCGGTCGGCACCTGCCTGCTGCGCTCGGTGCGGCGCTGGCTGGACGCGGAACTCCTGCCGAAGGTCTGCATGGAAGCGGGCCTGCGCGCATCGCTCATCACGCTGTTCAGCAACATCGGCTATGTGCTGATCGTGTTGCTGACGCTGTCGCTGCTGGGCGTCAGATGGGAAAACCTGGCCTGGATCGTCAGCGCGCTGTCCGTGGGCATCGGCTTCGGCCTGCAGGAGATCGTCAAGAATTTCGTGTCTGGGCTCATCCTGCTGACCGAGCGCCCGGTGAAGGTCGGCGACATGGTGAGCATCGGCGGCGTGGAAGGCGACATCAAGCGCATCAACGTGCGCGCAACAGAGATCCTGCTGGGCGACCGCTCGACCGTGATCGTGCCCAACTCGCAGCTGATCTCGCAGAACCTGCGCAACGTGACGATGAGCAACAGCACGCAAGGCGTCGCCACGCTGCTGCTCACCTTCCCGTTGAACATCGATCCTGAACAGGTGCGCGAACTGCTGCTCGACTCCTATCGGGAAAATGAGGCGATCCTCGACAAGCCCGCGCCATCCGTCACGTTCAGCCAGCTGGCGCCGAACGGGATCACGCTTAGCGTGACGGGCTACGTAGGCAGCCCGCGAATCGCCACCGCGACCAAGAGCGACCTGCTGTTCGAGATACTGAAGCGGCTGCGCGCGGCCGATATCTCGCTGTCGGTCCCGCAGACCTTGCGGGTGGAGAATATGGCCGCGCTTGGCGCGTAACGCGCCCTGCCGGCCCCTTACGGGGTCACCAGCGCCACCGGTTCCTGCACGCCATGCGCACGCCTGGCGCCCATGGCTTGCTGCACCACATCGCCGATCATGTCCGCGGTGACCGCCGACAGCGTCCATCCCAGGTGGCCGTGGCCGGTGTTGTAGAACACGCAGGACGCACGGCCCCGGCCCACGCGCGGCAGCATGGTAGGCATCATCGGCCGCAGGCCGGCCCAGGGCACCACGCTGCGCGTGCTGACACCGGGGAAGCACTGGTTGACCCACTCCACCAGCGGACGGATACGGTCGGCGCGGATGTCGCGGTTATAGCCGTTGAACTCCGCCGTGCCCGCCACGCGGAAGCGGTCAACGCCCAGGCGGCTGGTGACCAGCTTGGTCTCGTCGTCAAGCAGGCTCACGACGGGCGCGGCCGCCTGGCTTTGCGCGTCGTTCAGGTTGACGGTGATCGAATAGCCCTTGACCGGATAGATGTTGACGCGATCGCCAAGGCTGGCCGCCAGCGCCCGGCTGGCAGTGCCGGCACAGACGACCACGCCGTCGAACACGCGCGATTCGGCCTGCCGGCCGTCGCCGCTGACGATGGTGACCTGCCGGCCATCGGTGCTGACCGACTGGACATCCTGGTTGTACAGGCAACGCACGCCCAGGCGGTCGATGGCCGCGGCCATGCCGCTGGTGAACTTGTGGATGTCGCCGGTGGAGTCGCTCTGGGTGAAATAACCACCGTAGTACTGCCCGGCCAGGGTCGGCTCGATGGCGCGCATTTCTTCCGGCGTGACGGCGTGGCGCGCAAGACCGCCCTCGGCCAGCAGCTTCGACACCCTGCCGGCGTGCTCGAAGCCCGCCTTGTCGCGATAGATATGGAGGATGCCTTCCTTCTTCAGGTCGAAATCGATGCCTTCGGCCGCCGCCCAGGAGAACAGGTGGTCACGCGCGGCAATCGCCAGGCGCGTGGTCTCGATGGTGTTCTTGCGGTAGTGGGGAATGGCGGCGATGAACTCGGCGAACCAGGACAGCTTGTGCCAGCTGGGGCGCGGGTTGACCAGCAGCGGCGCATCGCTCTTGAGCATCCACTTGATGCCCTTGAGGATGGTGGACCAGTGGGTCCAGACTTCAGCGTTGGAAGCGGAAAGCTGGCCGCCGTTGGCGAACGAGGTTTCCATGGCGGCATAGCGGTGTTTTTCGAGCAGGGTGACCGAGAAACCGCGCTTGGCGAGCGCGTAGGCAGTGGTCACGCCGGTGATGCCACCACCGATAACGGCGATTGTCTTCATCTCTATGGTTCCAGGACGTCGGATGGGGGCCTCTTGCGCGGCATGCGCAAAAGACGCCCCCTCTGTCCTTGACCTGAGAGATTCACGATACGCCACTTTGGGGGTGGCGGGGATCGCTTGCTCCTTCGGTACCGCCGGCTGACGAGCGCCGGGGTTCTTCAGAGTTCAAACGTGATACCGGTCCTTTTGCCTGAGAGTTTCCGGGGCGGTTGCTCCTTCGGCGCCGCCCGGCGCTTGGCCAGGCAGTCTCTCCCGATATCAACTTTGCATGATGCCGCCCGGCAGTACCAGGCGGCATGGCTTGGAACTGTAGCACTAGTCTGACTGCCTGGGGAAGTTTCCTGCGGGTTCAGCGCGCGAATCTCAGCGGGCCGGAACCGGGGCGATCGACTCGTGCGGCGTGGCGGTGCGCTGCGCGGCCTTGTGCACCATGGTGTAGGCATAGTCCACGCCCATGCCGTAGGCGCCCGAGTGTTCCTTGACCAGCTTCATCACGGCGTCATAGCTGTCGCGGCGCGCCCAGTCACGCTGCCATTCGAGCAGCACCTGCTGCCAGGTTACCGGCACCACGCCGGCCTGCACCATGCGCTGCATGGCGTAGTCGTGCGCTTCCTTGCTGGTGCCGCCGGAGGCGTCGGCCACCATGTAGATCTCGTAGTCGCTGTCGTGCATCGCGGACAGCGCGAAGGTGGTGTTGCAGACCTCGGTCCACAGGCCGGCCACGATGATCTTCTTGCGGCCGTTAGCGGCCAGCGCGTCGCGCACCTTCTGGTCGTCCCACGAGTTCATCGAGGTGCGCTCCAGCGTCTGCTGGCCGGGGAATACGTCAAGCAGCTCGGGGTAGGTATAGCCGGAGAAAGACTCGCTCTCCACCGTGGTGATGGTGGTGGGGATATTGAAGATCCTGGCTGCCTTGGCCAAACCCACCGCGTTGTTCTTCATCGCCTGGCGGTCCATCGACTGCACGCCGAAGGCCATCTGCGGCTGGTGGTCGATGAAAATCAGCTGGCTGTTTTGCGGGGTCAGGACTTCGAGCTTGGCGTTGGTCATGATTTCTCTCTCTTTGGCTGTTTGGCTATCTGGCTATCTGGTTGAATTATTTAGAACGTCGTCTTTGGCGTCGATCCGTCCATGGGTTGAACTTTATGGCAGCGCCGGCCGACGATGTGATGAATTCGTCGGATAACTTATTCAATTTTATTGATTGATATTTCGAAGAACCTGGCGATGCCCCACGGACATCGGGCCACGCGAGACTCGCAGCCTTGGCGAGCGCACAGCCGCCGCGATATCGGCGGCGGCTCGGTGGCCATGGCCACCGAGCGCAATGCGGACTTCTGCGAGGGGGGGCTGCCGGCGTGCGCCGGCTTTCTGGTGGCGACCCGATGACAACGGATCTGGTGTCCGCCATCGTCTCCGCGCACTCTTTACTGCAGCTCGATCTTCGCGATCGCCGCCAGCCGCTTCCAGCGCGCGATCTCGTCCTTCTGGTAGTCGCGAAGTTCTGCCGGCGTGGACAGGATCAGCGAGGTGGACTGGCGCTGGTAGTACTCCTTGACGTCATCGGCGGCGCCGGCTTGGGCGAACAGTTCGCCAAGGCGTTGCGCAATGGGCGCAGGTGTCCTGGCGGAGACCGCCGCTGCCACCCAGTTATAGGCCAGGAAGTCCGGCACGCCGGCTTCGGCCGCGCTCGGCACGCCCGGCAGTAGCGGCGAGCGCTGGGGCGCGGTGTAAGCCAGCGCGCGCACCTTGCCGCCCTTGACCAGCTCAATCGCGCCGCTGGCATCCACCACGGCGAAGTCCACGTTGGCGGCCATCACGCCGTTGATCGCGTCGCCCGCGCCCTTGTAGGGCACGCCGGTGGTCTTCATGCGGCTTTGCTCGTTCAGCCATTCGCTGTACAGGGTGTACGACACCGAGCCGGTGCCGTAGTTGAGCGCGCCGGGCCGCTTGCGCGCGTCCTCCACCAGCGCCCTGAGCGTGTGGTACGGCGAGCTGGCCGGTACGATGATCAGGCATGGCCCACGCGACAGCAGCGTGATGGGCGTGAAGTCGGTCAGCGGATCGTAAGGCAGCTTGCGGAAGGTGGCGGCATTGGTGGACAGCGTGGAGTTGCTGCCGATAAACACCGTGTATCCGTCGGCCGGCGCGCTGAGCAGCGTCTGCACGCCGATAAAGCCGTTGCCACCCGGCTTGTTCTCCACCACCACGCCCTGCCCCGTCAGCTCGCCGATCTTCTTGGCGAACATGCGGGCGGTCATGTCGGTACCGCTGCCTGACGGGAACGGCACGATAAAGCGGATCGGCCGGGTGGGAAATGCCTGCGGCTGCGCCAGCGCGACGAACGGCGCGCCTGCCAGGCTCGCTGCGACGGCGGTGCCGCCCAGGATGGCGAAGCGGCGCCGGGAACCGTTCACGGTTCGGGTCATGTTGTCTCCTTGGTCTTGCGCCTGGCAGTGGGTTCCGCCAGTGCGGGTGCGTCTGTGATTCCGTGGTTCAGTGATTCGCTTTGGCGGCGGGCTAACGCTTGAGGCCAAGCAGATCCCGCGCGATAACCCATCGGTGCACTTCGGACGGGCCTTCGTAGATGCGCATCAACCGCGTCTCGTTGGCCATCTGCTGCAACGGCATTTCCTTGGTCATGCCCATCGCGCCAAAGGCCTGCATGGCATGGTCGATCACGTCCCAGGCCATCTCGGTGGCGAATACCTTGATCATCGAGACCTGGGTACGCGCCTCGTCGCCGGCGTCAATGCGTGCCGCGGCCTCGTAAGTCATCAGGCGACAGGCGTGGATGCGGGTGGCGGCATCGGCCACCCACCACTGGATTGCCTGCCGGTCCGCCAGCGCGGCGCCGAAGGTCCGGCGCTGCGGCGCGTACTCGCACAGCATGTCCAGCGCGCGCTGGGCGCGGCCAATGCACCAGGCCGCCATCTGCACGCGCCGGCTGGAAAGCCGTGCCTGCATCGGCGCGAAGCCCTGGCCTTGCACGCCGAGCAGCTGCGTGTGCGCAACGCGGCAGTCCTCCAGCACCACCTCGTAGGTGGAGGCGCCGCCGATCATGGGGATGCGCCGTTCCACCTTGAAGCCGGGCGTGCCACGGTCGACCAGAAACGCGGAGATGCCGCCGCGGGCGCCGCGCGCCTTGTCGGTCACGGCCATCACGATGGTCCAGTCGGCGCGGGCAGCGCGGCTGATCCAGATCTTGCGGCCGTTGAGCACCCAGTCGTCGCCGTCGCGTTCGGCACGGGTGGTCATCATGGCCGGGTCGCCGCCGGCACCGGGTTCGGAAATGGCGATGGCGGAGATGGTCTCGCCGCGCGCGTACGGTTCCAGGTAGCGCGCTCGCTGGGCCGCGTCGGCGGTCTTGAGCAGCATGCGCAGGTTCGGTGAATCGGGCGGCAGGTCGTAGGGGGTGACGGTCTTGCCCAGCTCCTCGTTGACGCCGACCATGGCCACCACTGGCAAGTCGGCGCCGCCCATCTCGGCCGGCGCATCCAGGCCCCACAGGCCCAGCTCACGCGAGAGTCCGTCCAGCTTGTCCTGCTCCTGCGGCAACAGCGTAAGCTGGCCGCCCTCTGCCTCGCGGGCCAGCACGCCCGCTTCGAGCGGGATCAACTGCTCACGCACAAAGCGCGCCACCAGATCCTTGAGCATCTGGTGCTCGTCTTCCAGTACGAAGTTCATGCAATATCTCCTTGATTGTTTGCGTGCCGCTTCAGGCGGCGTCCCGGCCGCCCGTCACCCGGGCGATGTCTTCAGGGGCTAGTCCGGCTTCGCGCAGCACTTCATCGGTGTGCTCGCCCAGCGTGGGCGCGTGCCGGCGCAGCGACAGCGGCGTGGCGGAGAAGCGCGCCGTGGGCCGCATCTCGCGCAACGGGCCCTCGGTGGGATGCTCGGTCTGCTGGAACAGCCCGACCGCCTCCAGGTGCGGATGCGTCGGCAATTCGTCCGGCGCATAGATCGGCGTGGCGGGGATATCCAGCGTCTCGAACAGCGCCATCCACGCCTTTGTGGTACGGGTCGGCGTGATTTCCGCGAGGTGCTGGTAAAGCGCGCGGATATGGGCGTTGCGCTGCGCGCGGCTGGCGATGTTGTACTTGTCACCCAGGTCATCGCGGCCCACGGCGTGGAAAAAGGCCTTCCAGTGGCGGTCCGTGTACGGTAGCGCGCAGATCCAGCCGTCCGCAGTCTGCGCCGGCCGCCGCCCGCCCTGCAGCAGGCGCGCATAGCCGGCCGCGCCGGTGGCGGGCTCGAAGGTCAACCCCGCCAGGTGCTCGGCCATCACGAAGCTGGCCATGGTTTCCAGCATCGGTACTTCCACCGCTTGCCCGCTGCCGTGGCGCTCGCGGTGCAGCAGCGCGGCCATCACCGCGTTGGCCAGCGCCATCCCGGTGGTCTTGTCGGCGATCAGGCTAGGCACGTACTCGGGCCGGCTGCCGGCGACGGAACCCAGCGACACCAGCCCGCAAGCGGCCTGGATGATGTCGTCGAAGGCCGGCTTGTCGCGGTGCGGGCCGTCCTGGCCAAAGCCGGTGGCCACGCAGTAGACGATGCGCGGGTTCAACGCTGCCACCGCGCCGTAGCCAAAGCCCAGCCGCTCGATGGCGGCCACGCGCATGTTGTGGATCAGCACATCGGCGCCGGCGATCAGGCGGCGCAGCGCAGCCGCGCCTGCAGGTGTCTTCAGGTCCAGCACCACCGAGCGCTTGTTGCGGTTGAGCGCCAGGTAGATCGAACTCATGCCGGCGTTGCGCGATACGCCGTTGGCGCGCATGAGGTCGCCCTCCGGCCCTTCGATCTTGATGACGTCCGCGCCCAGGTCGGCCAGAGATTGCGTGGCCAGGGGGCCCAGCACCACCGAAGTCAGGTCGAGTACGCGAATTCCCTCAAGCGGGCCCGCGCAGACGGGTTTCTGATGTGGCATGCGGCCCCCTCAGCGGCGCTGGAAGACGGGCACGCGGCGCTCGGCCATCGCCGCCACGCCTTCGCGGAAATCCGCGGTGGCGAACTGCACGCGCTGGATGGCCAGTTCACGCTGGTTGGCCGCCACGATGCGGTCGGCCAGCCCCAGGCGCAGCGTCTCGCGTGTGCTTTCCACGGCCAGTGGCGCCGAGGCCGCGATATCGTGCGCGAGCGCCAGCGCGCGGGCACGCACCTCGGCCTGCGCCACCAGTTCGTCGGCCAGCCCGATGCGCACCGCTTCTTCGCCGTCGATGCGCCTGCCCGTGTACAACAGCAGCGCAGCCTGCTGCTCGCCGACCAGGCGCGGCAGCGTCACGCTCATCCCAAAACCGGGATGGAAGCCGAGCCTGTTGAAGCTGGCGCTGAAGCGCGCTTCGCGGCATGTGATGCGGAAATCCGCCACCAGCGCCAGTCCCAGCCCCGCGCCGATCGCGGCACCCGCAACCGCCGCCACGATGGGCTTGCGGTTGCGGTAGAGCTTCATGGCCTGTGCGTAGAAGGCCGATGGGTCGCGCGAGACACTGCCCTGGCCGGCGCCGCTGAAATCGGCCCCGGCGCAGAAGGCGCCCACGCCAGACGACAGCACAACGGCGCGACAGCTATCGTCCTCGTCGAGTTGCAGCAGCGTTTCAGCCAGCCGGCGCATGACATCGGCGTCGACAAAGTTATGGGGCGGGCGGGATATCTCGATCTGCGCAACATGCTGGTCGCGCGTCAGGACGATTTCGGGGGTGGATGCCGAGGTCATGGCGAAGGGCTCCGGGAGGGTGGAAAGGCACCCAGTATTCGCCGATGCGGATCCCCGCGCTACACTACAATTTCGGATACCGAAATTACTTGCAGCGCCCCGATGCTGGATTGGCGGGCCTGCGGCCAACCACATGCCTGATCCGCACCCCTGTTCCGACCCCGCTTCCAACCCGGCTTCCGGCCTCGGCTCCCACCCGGACTCGCGCGCCAAACCGCCTTCGAGCCGCGAACTCACGCACAGTACCGGCCGGTTCACGCGGCAGACCGAAGGCAGTCAGTCGCTCGAACGTGGCCTGATGCTGCTGCGCGCGTTCCGCGTCGGCTCTTCCAGCCTGACCAATGCGGACCTGGCAGCGCGCACCGGCCTGCCGCGCCCGACCGTCAGCCGCCTCACGCGCTCGCTGGTGGACAGCGGCTTCCTGCGCTACGACGCCACCGAGCGCGCCTATCGGCTGGCGGCCGTGGTGGTGAGCCTGGCGGACGCCTTCCACCACGCCACCGCGGTGCCCGATATCGCGCTACCGCTGATGCGCAAGATCGCCGAAGCGGAAAAGGTCAATGTCGGCCTGGCCGTGCCCGACCAGACCGCCATGGTCTACCTGGCCGCGGTGCGCCACAGCCGCGACAGCGTATCGCGCACCCGGCGCGTAGCGCCCGGCACGCGCGTTCCCATGGAATTGACCTCGATCGGCATGGCGTGGCTGGCTGCGGTGCCGGCCGGCGTGCGCGACCAGTTCCTCGCACGGATCGAGGAGAAGGCCGGCGGCGAATGGCCGGCCTTGCACGAGGAACTGTCGCGTGGCATTGCCCAAGCCCAGGCACAAGGCTATTGCAGCGCCAATTACCAGCCGGGTCACCTGACCGCCGTGGGCGCGGCGTTCCGCGGGCCGGACCACCAGTGGTACGGACTCAATATCAGTTTCCCGCACAAGCCCAGCGAAAAGCCGCGTGATGTGGCGCGCTATGCACCGCTCCTGCTGGGTCTGATCGAGAAGATCAGCGCGTCATGCGGGATGGAGGACAGCGCGGAGCCAGCATGACGGCCGCCGGCTGGCGCGGGGCCGGCATGGCGCAGCGAGGTTAGCATCCAGACTGTGCGATGGCTTCCGGTCTGGCCTGCCGCTTGCCAGGCGGCAGATCAGGCAAGCCCGAACGTAAGCGTCTCGGCAAGCGCGCCGCAAGGCACCCTTACAGAGCGACGTGATGGACCCAGCCGGCAGGACCTGCGGCCTGGTTGCGCTGAATCTCCACCAGCCGGTCCCTCAGCACCTTGACGGTGTTGCCGGCGGTGCCGTTCCCGATCGCGAAGCGCGTGCGCGCGGACCGCACTTCGCCTATGGCCACCAGCGTCGCCGCCGTTCCGCAGACAAAGGCCTCGGCCAGGCGTCCGCTTTTGGCATCCGCCTCCCACTCGGGGTACGAATACCGGCGCTCTTCCACCACCATGCCCATCTCCCTGGCCAGCTCGATCACCGAAGCCCGCGTGATGCCAGGAAGAATCGAGCCGCTAAGAGGCGGCGTGACCAGGGTGCCGTCGTCCATCACGAAGAAGATGTTCATGCCACCGAGTTCCTCCACCCAGCGGTGCTCGGCGGCATCCAGGAAGACCACCTGGTCGCATCCGTTCGCGGTGGCCTCGTTCTGCGCGACCAGGCTGCCGGCATAGTTGCCGCCGCACTTCGCCTCGCCGGTGCCGCCGGGCGCGGCGCGCGTGTAGTTCTCGGATACCCAGACGGAGACGGCCTTGTCGCCGCCCTTGAAGTACGGGCCCACCGGGCAGGCGATCACGCAGAAAATGAATTCGGAGGCGGGCTTGATGCCGAGGAACACCTCGTTTGCAAACATGAAAGGACGCAGGTAGAGGCTGCCCGAGCCGTGCGGCACCCAGGCCTGGTCGATCCGCACCAGTTGCTCGATCGCTTCCAGAAAGAGCGATTCGGGCAACGCCGGCATGGCCATGCGCTTGGCCGACGCCTGGAAACGGCGCGCGTTCTCGAGCGGGCGGAACAGCGTCACGGCGCCATCCGCGCCGCGATAGGCCTTCATGCCCTCGAAGATCTCCTGGCCATAGTGCAGTACCGAGCACGCCGGATCGATCGAGAACGGCTTGCGGGCGGTAACCTTGGCGTCCTGCCACCCCTGTCCTTCGCGCCAGGTGATCGTCACCATATGGTCGGTGAAGACGCGGCCGAACGCGGGGTCGCGCATCAGTGCATCCCGCGTGGCCGCGTCGAGCGCGTTCGGGTTGGGTTCGAGGCTGAAAGTGGTTTGTTGCGTCATGAGCGCGCGTCTTCCTTCGCTGGCGTTGGGGATTGGCAGCAGAGCGAACACCCCTGTCTGCCACCGGCATGGCACGTGGTTTTACGTGAAATCCGAGGGTATCGATGATCGCATGCTGGCGCCCGGTTTGTCTTCCATGTCATTGCAGGCCCGCCCCATCGCCAGCCTGGGGTATCGCCCGGTCTTTCATCCGTCAGCGCCACCGCCCAAGCAGACGGGGCACCCGCAGAACCGAGGGAGTCACGGCTTAGCCTGCCTCAACACGATTGCGTCCTTCAGCCTTGGCGCGATATAGCGCCGAATCGGCCCGTGCCAGCAATTCGTCAAGGGTCGCTTCCCCGGCTTCGATGCTGGCCAACCCCAGGCTTGCCGTGCAGGCGGGCTGCCCCGCGACGGCCGATTGCTGCTCGACTGCCTGGCGCACGCGCTCGGCCATGACAAGCGCGGTCTCCATGCCGGTATGCGGCAGCAGCACGACAAACTCTTCGCCGCCAAAACGGCCGAGATGGTCCGTGTGGCGCAGCGCCCGCCCTACGATTTGTGCGAAATGCGCCAGCACGCGGTCACCGACCAGGTGTCCGTGCTGGTCGTTGATGCGCTTGAAGTGGTCGATATCCATCAGCAGCAACGACAGTGGCTGGCCGCCGCGCCGGTTCCTCAGTGCATTGCTACCTGCGTGCAGCACAGCGCGGCGGCTCAAGATTCCCGTCAGGTCGTCGCGTTGCGCCAGGTACTCGAACTGCGCGCGTAACCGCTCGCTCACAGTCAGGAGCAGTCCAAGGCAGACGAAGAGCGACGCGAAACAATACGCCGCAATGTACGCGGCCTGCATAGCCGAAGGGGCAAACCGCGAAGTATCGGCGGCATCCTGGAAAATCGTCGTCGCAGCCCGCATCAGCAAGGCCAGCCCCTGGAAAGCGAGGACACCTGCCATGAAACGCGGCGCAAATCCCCGGCCGTGCTCCCAGGTCAGCCGCGCATGGGTCAGGCATATCGCAGCTAGCACCGCGGTCAGCAGCAACACGCGGATCCGGTAGTCGGGTTGGACCAGCAGGAACCACGTGATGCCAGCCAGGCAGCCAATGCCCAGGGCGAGCCAGCATTTCCAGGTGCAGAGCACCCCGTAGAAGCGCTGGCTGCCGAAGTAGAACAGTGCGCAGCCCGATAGCAGCAGCGCGTTGCCGCCAAGTGCGACGAGCACGGCCGGCCACTGCCCGTCCATCGCATAGAAGGCGGTGGAAAGCGCGCAAAGCAGCGGTGCCAGCGCCCAGGGTAGCAACCCCTTGATAGAGGCGGGATAGGCGCGGCGAAAGGCCAGCAGGACGATGCCCAGGGCGATATTGATCATCCCCGTCATCACCGACATGGAGCGCAGGTCCAGGTTCAGCATTGGTCAGCCGTAGAGGTACAGGATAGACCTTGGTCGTTGACCGGTCGGGATGCTGTCAGGAAGTGCGGTCATGTCAGTGTGCCCGTTCTAGCTGGCATTGAACCCCGCAAGCCTCGGCATGGCAGTGGCAATCGGCAACCCCACCGCAGAGGCATGCATAGGGAAACTACGGACGCAAGACCTTCCTGCGCCCGGGCGAGACAGGGCGAAGCATACGCGATTTGGCTCCGAACCAGTTGAGCATGAGCGTGCTGATCCGGCATCTGGCTGACTTCCTGCTTGGGCTCGACGATACGGCGGCCGATTTTCGAGTGTGGCGATTTACGCACATGGCATTTTGCGCACATTGTACTGGCCGTTAGCCACCGCCCAGCCGGCAGGTCGGCTGTCGCCTGGCAGGTAGCACTCGGCGCGGCATACACGTCTTGGAATGGCGAGCAGTGTGTACACTACCGCCCTACCTTTTCCGCTTGACCCATGACGATCACTATCAACGAAGACCTCCGTGCCTATATCGATCCACTGACAGAAGACGAATACGCGGCACTAGAACGCAGCTTGCTCTCCGAAGGGTGCCGCGATGCACTGGTGTTGTGGGGCGATCTCCTGGTGGACGGACACAACCGCTACAGCATCTGCCAGAAGCACGGCGTCCCGTTCAATACGGTGCAAAACCAGACGTTCCAGTCCATGGAGGACGTGCACCTGTGGATGATCGACAATCACCTCGGGCGGCGCAGCGTATCGGATTTCCAGCGCGGTGTACTCGCATTGCGGAAGAAGGAAATCGTATCCGCGCGTCTGGCACAAGCACAAGCCCAAGCCCAGCCGGGTCCTGCAAAGCCTGCCGGGGCTGAAGTCGCCCTGCAATCCGGGACCGATGCCGTGTTGACTCGCGAGGCCGTCGCGCGCACAGCGCGGGTGAGCAGTGCGACACTTGGCCAGATCGAAAAGATCCAGAAGACCGCTGCGCCCGAATTGGTCAGCGCGGTAAAGGCGGGCGTGATTTCCATCAATGCTGCGGCTGCCGTAGCCTCCTTGCCTGGCGAGAAGCAGGTAGCGGCGGTTGCCGGGGGCAAGAAGGAACTGCGCCAGGTGGCGAGACAGGTGCGCGAGGCCCGCGTGCCACCCAAGCCTGAGCCGGTGCCCCCACCCAGCGACGCCACCCCCGATCAACTGGCAATTCATCGCCTGACGCAATTGGTGACGCAGCTCACAGAAGAGCGCGATCAGCTGAAAAAGAAGGTGCAGCACCTGACGGTTGCACTCGCAGAGGCCCGCGGCGGGCTGGCGACTGCGTGAGGCACTCTTATCGGGTGAGCGGGTGCATGCGTCCTGGCTCAAGCACTACCTGCGCAGGTCGAGAGCGCGCCGATGTGGTGCTGCTCGCCTGAACCGAGGCCCGTGATGATCGCCTATCGATGGCGGCGCTGCACGTGCGTGCCGCTGGAAGAGCTGGCCGGCGCGGGCAAGGACGCCATGGTGGTGATCGCGCCACCGTTGTTTGACCACATTGCCGGGCTTGAACATATGCTGTCGCTATTGGAGTGCGAACGCACGCTGCTGCGGCATTTCATGAAATCAGCCTGCGGGGCCTGAGCCCGCCGCATGCGGCAAGATGCTTATAGGCAGAGCCATGGGCTGCCCAGCCGTTTTGCCGCTTGGCCACTTGGCCACTTGGCCACTTGGCGAATCGGCGACTGGTTGCCAGTCAGCGCAGCAGCAATCCGGCCAGCAGCAACAGCAGCACATCCAGCCCCAGCAGGCTGCGTGGCCGCAACCTCCCCTGCAGCAGGCCGCCCAGACCGGCCAGACCGGTGACCAGCAGCAGTGCCAGCCCCCACAGCAGGCCGCTGCCCATCGTATCGCTTTGCCACAGATAGCCGGCACCGGCCGCCATCAGCAGAGCGAACTGCAGCAGAGCCACTGGCGCGGCACCGGCCACCAGCGGTGGATCGAAGCGCTGGCGTGCACGCTCCAAGTCAAAGGGCGCACTATCATCGCTCACGCCGGGCGGCAGCCAGCCCGGCGCCTTGAACCACACCTTGATCTTGTCCTGCCAGCGTGGCGCACGGCGCGCCATCTGCCACAGGGGCACATAGCCGGAAGCCACCGCCCCTAGCAGACTCCAGCTGTTGAGCGGGGTGCGGGTACCATACACCGGCTTCTCTGCTTCCTCGGCAAACGTGCCGAACAGCCGGTCCCAGATGATCAGCATCCCGCCGTAGTTCTTGTCCAGGTACTGGTCGTTGACCGCATGATGCACACGATGGTTGGACGGCGAGGAAAATACCCGGTCAAACCAGCCCAGCTTGCCGATGTGCTCGGTGTGAATCCAGAACTGGTATAGCAGCACGACGAGGCCGGCCAGTGCAAACTGCTGCGGTGCAACTCCAGCCAGCGCCATCGGCAAGTAAAACGGCCATCCCAGGAAGGCAACGGTGCTCTCCTGCCGCAGCGCGGTGGACAGATTGAAGTCCTGGCTCTGGTGATGCACGGCATGGGCGGCCCAGAACACAGCACTTTCATGCCCGGCCCGATGTAGCCAGTAGTCGCAGAAATCGAACATCACGATCGCCAGCAGCCAGCCCCAGACGCTGCCCCACAGGCCGGCATGGGGAAACAGCGCCACCCGGCGCCACGTCAAGATATACAGGCCGATCTGGAAGAGCTGGCTGACGCTGGCCACCAGCTGGCTTAGCAAGCCTTGACTCAGGTTGCTGAGCGCATCACTTAGGCGATAGGTATTGCGACCGACGAACAGGCCGTAGCCCAGCTCCACCAGCATCAATAGCAGGAATACCGGGAAAGCGTAGACGGTGATTTGTTCTTCCATGCGCCATTCAAAAAAGTGCCTTACGGCCGACAAACGATTGACCTACCCCTTGCCGGAACGGGTCAGAGACTGGTCAGAAGCGGTCGTTATTATGGCAAAAAATGTCATTTTTTATGGCGCGTATCTTGAAATCCGGCAAATTTTTTGTGCAGTGCAATGCGCGCTTTACCTGCGGCAGACAAGCACATTACACGGTAGGTGCGGCCCACATCGCCTTCCCCGGCTTGGGGCACATTCGAAGAGCGGGAAACAAATATGAATGGGTGCCCCTGAACTATGTCGGAGAACCCGGGAAATAATCCTGCCGTTTGTGGCAGAGGATGAGCCGCCGCCTGCTCGTCATGGATCAAGCCGGCCCCAAGCTGCCGTTTGAGAGTCCATGTGCCTACCACGTGCCTACTCCGAACCGGATCCAAATGCGCCGTGCCCGGCCACTACCTCGCTAAGAAAGTCCATCACCGCGCGCACGGGGGCCGAGCGCCGCAAGTCCCTGTGCACCACCAGCCAGATGTCGCGCGAGAATGCAGCGCCCTCGTGCTCCAGCCGTACCAGGCCCGCATCGGCATCCCCCAGGAAGCAAGGCAGGCCTGCCACGCCCGCCCCCGCACGGGCAGCGGCGAAATGGCTGCTGATATCGCTGAGTTCGCAGCCCACAGGCCGCGGCCCCGCCAGCTCCAGCAGCCAGCGCTGCTGCGGCATGTCGGCGAACTGCGCATCGTAGGCAATAAAGGTCCAGTCGCGGGGATTGCGCAATGCCGGATAGTCGAGGCTTGCGTACAAGGCAAATGGCATCTGCCCCAACTTGCGCACCACACTGCTCGACTCGCTGGGCCGAACCAGGCGTAGCGCTACGTCCGCCTCGCGGCGTGTCAGCGACACCGCGCGGGCCTGCGCCGACACGCAGAGCTGGATACCCGGATAAGCCGCGCGGAAATCCGCCAGCCGGCCGGCCAGCAGATGCGTGGTCAGTACCGGTGGCGCACTGAGCGACACCTTGCCGCTCACGGGCTCGTGGCTGGCACGCGTCTGCCGCTCGATTGCGAACGCGGCAGCTTCCATCGTCTTGGCTTGCTCGAAGACCGACACCCCAAGCGGCGTCAGGCGGCACGAGCGCGGCAAGCGTTCAACCAGAAGCGCTTGCAGCCCGGCTTCGAGCGCGGCCAGCCGGCGGCTTACCGTGGCGTGATCCACCTGCAAATCGCGCGCTGCGCCGGACAACGTGCCGGTGCGGGCAACCGCCAGGAAGTGGCGAAGATTTTCCCAATCGAGCATCTGTGCGTTTTCTCCAGGTTTGGTGGAGATTTTAGGGAATTTACGCAGACATGTCTGCAACCTAGCATCCGGGGATCCTATCGTTGGAATCCATGTCATGCCCACCACCACCAATGCACAACGGGCCACCCTGCTGGCCGCTGCGCTCGGCTTCGTCGTCGTCCTGCTGGATGTCAGCGTCGTCAACGTCGCCCTTGATACCTTGCGGCAAGGATTCGCCACCGATGTGGCAGGACTGCAATGGTTGATCAACGCCTACACGCTGGTGTTCGCGGCGTTGCTACTGACCAGCGGAGCGATCGGAGATCGCTTGGGCGCCAGGCGTGTGTTCCTGATGGGGCTCGCGCTGTTCACGCTAACGTCGGTGGCGTGCGGCGCGGCGGGCAGCCTGGCGATGCTGGTAGTGGCCCGGCTGGGCCAGGGCATTGGTGCGGCCCTGCTGGTGCCGAACTCGCTGTCGATGCTTCAGCGGGCCTTTCCCGATCGCGAACAACGCAGCCGCGCAGTGGGCTGGTGGGGTGCGATCGGCGGCGCCTCGCTGGCGGCCGGGCCGGTGCTGGGCGGCCTGCTGGTGACCCACTTCGGCTGGCGCAGCATCTTCCTGATCAACCTGCCGCTGGGCCTGATTGGCCTGTATCTGACGTTGCGCCATGTCGCCGCCGATGGCGGCGGACACCACCGCGGCCTGGATTGGCCCGGGCAAGGCGCAGCCATACTGGCGCTGGCCGCACTCACCGCATCGGTCACCGAAGCCAGCCGTCTCGGCTGGGGACACGCCTGGGTGCAGGCGGGGCTGTGGCTGGCCTTGGCATCGGCGGCCGTCTTCATTCGCATCGAATCCCGCAGTGCCGCGCCGATGCTGCCGCTGGCGCTACTGCGCATCCCGGCGTTCAGGGTGGCGTCGCTTGCCGGTGTGATCGTGAATTTTGCCTACTATGGCCAGATCTTTGTCTTCAGCCTGTTCTTCCAGCTTCAGCAGGGACTGTCGCCACAGCAGACCGGGCTGGCGTTCCTCCCGATGACGGCGGTGCTGATGGCAGTCAACGTGCTCGCCGGCCGCCTGATCACGCGGATGGGCGCGAGGTACTTGATGGTGCTGGGATTGCTCCTGGCCGCCCTGGGCTACCTGATGCTGTTGCCGGTGCGCATCGATGGCCCCTACTGGCTGCTCGCTCCGCCGATGCTGCTGGCCGCCAGCGGCATTGCGCTGATGGTGCCGACCATGACCAATGTCACGCTTTCAGCCGTGGATGGCTCCCGTGCGGGCATCGCCTCCGGCGTCCTCAACTCGGCGCGGCAGGTAGGCGGCATGCTCGGCGTGGCAGGGTTCGGCTATCTGGTGCACGACACTGCCCCGCAAGCCTTCATGCGCGGCATGCACCTCTCGCTCGGCTTCGCGGCAGCACTGCTGCTGGTGGGTGCCGTGATGTGCTGGTCTGGCATTCGTGCGGAACGTCCAGCCGCTGGCAAGGACGGGCAGCAAGGCGCCACTTGAACCAATGCGCTTGAATTGGCGCCTTCGATTCCATGGCGGGATGGACCGATCACACTCCGGATTTCGAGAGCGGGATACCGGCAGTGTGTGGATTGCCTTGCCCGGAGTCCTCGGGCAAAAGGTTGCCATCGTCGAGCGCGGCATCGGCGTTGGCCGTTTCAGGAAAGCGCTCGGGATACAGATGCCGCTGCGCTATCTCGTGGTCAAAGGTGCCGGACCACTTGGCGATGACCACGGTCGCGACGCTGTTGCCGATCGTATTGCAGGTGGAGATCGCCATCGACAGGAAGCGGTAGACGCCAAAAATAACGGCCAGTCCTTCGACCGGCAGCATCCCGGTCGAAGTCACCGTTGCAGCGAAGACCACGAAGGAGCCGCCGGAGACGGTCGCCGCGCCCTTGGAAGTCAGGAGCATCAGCAACAGGATGCCAATCTGCTGATCCAGCGACAGCGGCACGCCGTAGGCATGCGCGATGAACATCACGCCCATGGCCATGAAGAGCGAGGTGCCATCGAGGTTGAATGCGTAGCCGGTTGGCAGCACCAGGCCCACGGTCTGCTTCGCGCAACCTAATCGCTCCAGCTTGATCAGCAGGCGGGGCAGCGCACTCTCCGACGATGCGGTGCCGAGCACGATAAGGATCTCGTCTTTGATGTAGCGCAGGAAACGCCAGAGACTGAAGCCTGCCAGCCGTGCCACCAGGCCCAGAACCACCACGATAAAAGCCGCCACCACCGCGTAGAAGCTGAACACGAGTTGGGCCAACGCGATCAGCACGGCGGTGCCGTTGCTGCCGACCGAATAGGCTACTGCGCCGAACGTGCCGATCGGCGCCAGTTTCATCACCAGGTTGATAAAGGAGAACAGTACCTCGGAGATCTGGCTGAGGCCCTCGTTGATCTTCTCGCGCCGGCCTTCCGGAATGGCGAGGATGCCGATGCCGACCATCACCGCAAGCACCACCACCTGCAGCAGCTCGCCCTTGGCAAACGCCCCCACAAAGTTGTCTGGCACGATGTGGGCCATGAACTCCAGGAAGCCGTGCGGCCCGGCCTTGGCCACCATGGGCGGGGCGGCGCCGGTGGCTACCGTGGTCATGCCCTTGCCGATCTGCAACAGGTTACCCGCCAGCATGCCCACGACCAGGGCAATGGTCGAGAGCACTTCAAAGTAGAAGATGGAGCGCCAGCCAACGCGGCCGGCACTCTTCACATCGCCCGCCGATGCAATGCCGTGGACAATGGTGAGAAACACCAGCGGCGCCACGCCCGCCTTGATCAGCGAGAGGAACATGTCGCCGAGCAGCTTGAGCTGCGAGGCGAACTTCGGGAAGATGAAGCCCACCGCGATGCCAAGCACCAGCGACACCAGCACTTGCATACCCAGCTTGCGATACCAGGGTAATTTTCTCGGGGGCGAGATCAGCGCGTCTGCGCCGGATGAGTGGTTTTCCATAGCTGTCTCCTCGATGCTGCTTCTTACACGCCGCTCGACAAAGCGACGGCGCGGTCCACCATCTGCGGAGCCAGGCCAAGATAGTTGGCCGGATCGGTCAAACGGTCGATCGCCGCACGATCGAAGTGTTGCGTGACCTCAGGCAGTGCCATCAGCGCCTCGGCCAGCGTGCCGCCCTTCTCGTTCACGGTGCGGCAGGCGTCGTAGACGATGTCGTGCGCCTGCTGGCGGCCGGTGAATGGGGCCATGCCCATCATCACCGCTTCGGCCACGATCAGGCCTCGGGTGATGCCGAGGTTGTGCTTCATGCGTTCGGTATCGACCACGAGGCCGCCAAGCGCGAACTTCGCCTGGTGCAGGGCGCCGGAGGAAAAGATGAAGCTCTCGGGAATGGCGATCCATTCCGCATGCCAGGGGCCGGTGGCGCGCTCGAAGTCCTGCACCATGGCATCGACCATCAGGCCCGCGTGCTGGCGCACTGCCTTCGAGGCGGCCAGCATCAGTTCGCTGGAGATCGGATTGCGCTTTTGCGGCATGGTGCTGGAGGCGCCACGGCCTTTGACGAACGGCTCGTAGACCTCGGCGAACTCGGTCGACGCCATGATCATGATGTCGAGCGCGATCTTGCCAAGGGAACCTGTGATCAGTGCGAGCAGGTTCACCGCCTCGGCAAAGCCGTCACGTGCCACATGCCAGGTGGTTGCTGGCACGCCCAGCCCAAGTTCCCCGGCCATCGCCTGCTGCACCGCGAAGCCCTTGTCGCCCAGCGAGGCCAGGGTGCCCGCCGCACCGGCAAACTCCACCACGGCCACCCGCGGGCGCAATTCCGCCAGACGCTGCTGGTGGCGGTCGAACATGGCGAGCCAGATGGCTACCTTGTAGCCAAAAGTGACCGGCAGCGCCTGCTGCAGGTGGGTGCGGCCGGCCATGGGCGTGTCACGATGCTTGACCGCCAGGTCTGCCAGGATGGCGCGCAGTTCGCGGATATCGGTGTCGATGCTGTCTAGCGCGTCGCGCACCTGCAGTGCCACCGCGGTGTCCATGATGTCCTGCGTGGTCGCGCCCCAGTGCACATAGCGGCCGGCATCGCCGCACATGCCCACAAGCTGATGCACCAGCGGCAGGATCGGGTACCCGACGATGTCCGTCTCCTCACGCATATGGTCAAAGTCGATGCGCTCGATGCGCGACTCGCGCGCAATCACTTCCGCCGCCTCGGCCGGGATCACGCCGACGCGCGCTTCGGCCTTCGCCAGCGCGATCTCGGCGTCGATGTAACGCTGGATCAGCGCCCGGTCGGAGAAGATCTCGCGCATCCTGGCGGTGCCAAAGGCATCGCGGAACAAAATCGAATCAACGACGGTGCTAGCCATGGGGACGGAGAAAGTGGACATATCGGCCTCTGAGGTAATTGCTGGTTTCGCGAACACGCTCCAATATGTTCGAACATATAAAACTATAATATGTTCAAACATATTCGCAACCATGGGTTTACCCTAGCACCATGCCGAAGCTCGACGTCTCGGCCATCGCCCGCGATCTGACGCAAGGCATTCGACCCGGTCATTTCCCGCTCGGCACATTGCTGCCGACCGAACCACAAGTGCTTTACGCCGCATCGTTCCGTGCAGGCACCTGGCTTTGGCCTTTTCTGCCTTACCCCGATGCGTCGCCCCGTATCCGCTTCCTGTTCGTCAGGCCAGCGCGTTGTCTCGGGCTTCCTCCAGACCCCCGGTCGCCCGGGGAACCCTTGCCTCTGGCTAACACTTCACCTTGCCAGGTGTGTAAGGGACTTGCGCCCTCAAGTGAGTGCGCCCTGCCGGGCGCACAAAAAGAAAAACGCCAACCCGTTCTGGGTTGGCGCTGTGTTTGAAGCGTACTACTGCTATCAGAACTGATTCATGGTGTTGTCTTTACCTGCCGCTTTCAGAGCTGCTTCGCCGCTGAAATACTCCTTGTGGTCGTCGCCGATGTCCGAGCCGGACATGTTCTGGTGCTTGACGCAGGCGATGCCCTGACGGATTTCCTTGCGCTGCACGCCAGCCACATAGCCCAGCATGCCCTGGTCGCCGAAGTACTCCTTGGCCAGGTTGTCGGTCGACAGCGCGGCGGTGTGGTAGGTCGGCAGCGTGATCAGATGGTGGAAGATACCTGCTTCGCGCGACGAGTCGGCCTGGAAGGTCCGGATCTTTTCGTCGGCGAGCTTCGCCAGTTCGGTCTGATCGTATTCCACGTTCATCAGTTGGGTGCGCTCGTATGCCGACACATCCTTGCCTGCGGCCTTCATCGCGTCATACACCTGCTGGCGGAAATTCAGGGTCCAGTTGAACGATGGGCTGTTGTTGTACACCAGCTTGGCGTTCGGGATGACTTTGCGAATCTCGCTGACCATGCCGCCGATCTGGGCGATATGCGGCTTTTCGGTCTCGATCCACAGCAGGTCAGCGCCGTTTTGCAGTGCGGTGACGCAATCCAGCACGCAGCGCGCTTCGCCCGTGCCGGCGCGGAACTGGAACAGGTTGCTAGGCAGGCGCTTAGGGCGCAGCAGCTTGCCGTCGCGCTTGATGATGACGTCGCCATTGCCCAGTTCGTCGGCCGACAATTCTTCGCAATCGAGGAAGGAATTGTATTGATCGCCCAGGTCACCCGTCGTGTTGGTCACGGCGATCTGCTTGGTCAGGCCAGCGCCCAGCGAGTCGGTACGGGCCACAATGACGCCGTCGTCCACGCCGAGTTCCAGGAAGGCGTAGCGGATAGCGCGGATCTTGGCCAGGAAGTCCTCGTGCGGCACGGTGACCTTGCCATCCTGGTGGCCGCACTGCTTCTCGTCGGACACCTGGTTTTCGATCTGAATGCAGCATGCGCCCGCTTCGATGAACTGCTTGGCCAGCAGGTACGTTGCCTCGGCGTTGCCGAAGCCCGCGTCGATGTCCGCGATGATGGGCACAACGTGGGTGACGTGGTTGTCGATTTTTTCCTGGATGGCGGCCTTGGCGGGTCCTTGGGCAGCATCCAGTTCGCGGAACAGGCCACCCAGTTCACGGGCGTCGGCCTGGCGCAGGAAGGTGTACAGCTCGCGGATCAGCGCGCTGACGGAGGTCTTTTCGTGCATCGACTGGTCCGGCAGCGGGCCGAACTCGGAGCGCAGCGCGGCCACCATCCAGCCGGACAGGTAAAGGTAGCGGCGCTCGGTGCTGTTGAAGTGCTTCTTGATGGAGATCATCTTCTGCTGGCCGATGAAGCCGTGCCAGCAACCCAGCGACTGGGTGTACTTGGACGAGTCGGCATCGTAGGCGGCCATGTCGGCGCGCATGATCTTGGCGGTGTACTTGGCGATGTCCAGGCCCGTCTTGAACTTGTTCTGGGCACGCATGCGGGCGGCATACTCGGGGTTGATGGCATTCCATGCGCTGCCGTGGTTCTCTTTCAAACCAGCAACTGCCTTGATGTCGTCTTGATACTGGGCCATGTGAAATTCCTAAGCGCGTTTGAAGAAAGGGGTGCGTGTGCCGCTACGGATATCGAAGCAAGCAGCGTGGAATCATTGTATGGCGCTTCTGGTGCACTGCGGTGAAGTCTTATATAAGACATAAGAGTTGGTTTATCCTTATTTTTCAATGAGATAGCGATTGAATTTCGCAATGTGGAACGTGTTTTCGAGAAACGAAAACGAAATCCTGGGGAAACTCGGCGCGAATCCCGCAATGTGAAAAGCGTTTTCAATTGTTAGAAGCAAGGCGAGCACGGATGGCTTGAGCCACGATAGTTGGGGGGACTTTGTAGACGCCTGTCGACCGAACCGTGTCATGGGCGCTTGCGGCAGCCCTGACCTTCGCGCCCAGTGCCCCTCAGGATGTCCACCGCTCACGGGCCTTGCCACCTCTCTGCCAGGAGGCTGGCGCAGATCTCATCAACATGACCTCCAGTCACAAAGCGCCATCCCAATAGGCAACCCCTTGCCTTCGCAGCTTCGGTGTACCCAACAACTTTGGGAGGTGACAACCGAGGCCGGACAGCAGCGACCCGTTGCCGCACCCCGCACCGCAGCACAGCCCGCCTTTTCATACTAAACTTTCACAACTTCCTAAAAATTCAAAACAAACAAGATGCATCTGTCGCCCCTGATCCAGCGCTTCGTGCTTCACTTCGGTGAAATGGGCAGCCGCTGGGGCATCAACCGCACGGTTGGGCAAATCTATGCCCTGCTGTTTACCGCCTCCCGCCCGCTCAACGCCGACGAAATCGCCGAGGCGCTGGGCTTCTCGCGCTCCAATGTCAGCATCGGGCTGAAGGAGCTGGAGTCGTGGAACCTGGTCAAGCTGTCTCACCAGCCGGGCGACCGCCGAGAGTATTTCTCGGCACCTGACGATGTCTGGGCGATTTTCCGCACCCTGGCCGAGGAACGCCGCCGGCGCGAGATCGACCCCACGTTGTCCATGCTGCGCGAGGTCCAGCTGGAGGCCGTGAGCGATCCGGGCGATCGCCATGCGCAGGAGCGGATGAAGGAGATGTATGGGCTGATCCTGCTGGTGACGAGCTGGTTCGGCGAAATCCAGAAGCTGGATGTGGCCACGCTGGAGAAGCTGATGAAGCTCGGCTCCAAGGTCAACAAGCTGCTGGACGTGAAGGACAAGCTCAGCCTTGCCATCGGCGGAAAAGCCCGCGCCGGCACACCCCCCGCCAGTGCCGTGAAAGCCAGGACGACCCGCACCCGGAAGGAGTAGTTGCATGTTCTCGTCGCTCGACCCGGTGGTGCTTGCGCGCGTGCAGTTTGCCGCCAACATCACGTTCCACATCTTGTTTCCCACCATCAGCATCTCGCTGGGCTGGGTGTTGCTGTTTTTCAAGCTGCGCTTCAATAAGACCGGCGATGAACGCTGGATGGCAGCGTACCGTTTCTGGGTGAAAATCTTTGCGCTGACCTTTGCGCTGGGCGTGGTCAGCGGCATCACCATGAGTTTCCAGTTTGGCACCAACTGGCCGGGCTATATGGAGACCGTGGGCAACGTGGCCGGCCCGTTGCTGGCCTACGAGGTGCTCACCGCGTTCTTCCTGGAGGCGACCTTCCTCGGCATCATGCTGTTCGGCATGCGCCGCGTGAGCAACCGCACGCATACCATCGCCACCTTGCTGGTGGCGGGCGGCACCACGTTGTCGGCGTTCTGGATCCTGGCGCTGAATTCGTGGATGCAAACCCCGGCGGGCTTCGAGATCATCGATGGCCGCGTGCATGTGACGAGCTGGCTGGCGGTGATCTTCAACCCATCGTTCCCGTACCGCTTCGTGCATATGCTGCTGGCGTCGGGGCTGACCGTGGCGTTCCTGCTGGCAGGCATCTCGGCCTATCGCTGGCTGCGTGGCGACCGCGCGCCGGAGGTGCTGTCGTCGCTGCGCACCGGCGTGACCATTGCCGCGGTGCTGATCCCGCTGCAGATCGTGGCGGGCGACCTGCATGGCCTGAATACGCTGCACCACCAGCCGGCCAAGATCGCTGCGATGGAGGGGATCTGGAAGACGGAGAAGGGCGCGCCCGCCGTATTGTTCGGCGTGCCCAACGCAAGCACGCAAAGCAATGATTTCGAGATCGCCATTCCAAAGCTGGCCTCGCTCTACCTGACGCATCACATGGATGGCGAGATCAAGGGCATCGATGCCTTTGGCGACAAGCACCCGCCGGTGGCGCCGCTGTTCTTCGCCTTCCGGATCATGGTGGGCGTGGGCCTGCTGATGCTGGCGGCATCATGGGCGGCGGCGTGGCAGTTGCGCCGTGGCGGCCAGCCTGCGCCGTGGATGGCGCGCGTACTGATTGCCATGACCTTCTCCGGCTGGGTGGCCCTGGTGGCTGGCTGGTACGTGACCGAGATCGGCCGCCAGCCTTACCTGGTGTACGGCGTGCTGACCACAGCGCAGGCCGCGTCCAAGGTGCCGGCGGCGATGATCGCCTCCACGCTGGCGATGTACCTGGCACTCTACCTGGCGCTGATCGCGGCCTATGTCTCGGTGGTGTTCCACCTGGCACGCAAGGCCGGGACCGACCCGAAGGTGGACAGCCCGCGGACCGCCCCCCCTCAAGCCGTGTTGCCCGGCGAACCGCGGAGCGCAGAATGACCGACCTGACCCAACCCGCCGGCTGGATGCCGCTGGTGTTCCTGGCCCTGATGGGCATCTCCATGCTGGTCTACGTGATCCTGGACGGCTACGACCTGGGCGTGGGCGTGCTGCTGCGCCGCGCGGACGATGCTGACAAGGACACCATGATCGCCTCCATCGGCCCGTTCTGGGATGCCAACGAGACCTGGCTGGTGCTGGGCGTGGGCCTGCTGCTGGTGGCCTTTCCCATTGCGCACGGCGTGATCCTGACCCAGCTCTACCTGCCGGTGGCGCTGATGCTGGCAGGGCTGATCCTGCGCGGCGTGGCGTTCGACTTCCGCGTGAAGGCACGCGCGCACCACAAGCCGTGGTGGAACCGCGCGTTCTACGCCGGCTCGCTGCTGGCCGCGTTCTCGCAGGGCCTGATGCTCGGCCTGTATATCACGGGATTCCAGCACGGCTGGCTCGACCTGGCCTTTGCGGTAGTGGTGGGCCTGTGCCTGGTGGCGGGCTACTGCCTGCTGGGCGCGGGCTGGCTGATCATGAAGACCAGCGGCAGCCTGCAGCGGCGCGCCATGTACTGGGCACGCCGCAGCCTTTGGCTGACAGGCATTGGCGTGGCGGCGATCTCGCTGGTCACGCCGATGGTGAGCCAGCGCATCTTCGACAAATGGTTCTCGCTGCCCAACATCATCCTGCTGGCGCCGATCCCGCTAATCACGGTGGCGCTGTTCATCCTCATCGACCGCCTGCTGCGGCGCCTGCCGGCCATGCACGACCGCGGCAACGACCGCTGGTGCTGGGTGCCCTTCGCCGGCACGGCGGTGATCTTCCTGATGGCGTTCAACGGCCTGGCCTACAGCATTTTCCCGTACCTGGTGGTGGACAAGATCGATATCTGGCAAGCTGCGAGCGCGCCGGAGTCGCTGGGGGTGATCCTGGTAGGCGCGGCAGTGGTGCTGCCGACCATCCTGGGTTACACGGTGTATGCCTACCGTGTATTCTGGGGGAAGGCGACCGACCTGCATTACTACTGAGCATGGCTACTGAGCATTGACTGAGCGGCGGTCGATCAACCTCGCATATCACGCACACCTGGCACCTATGAGCGGCTCGCAAGGCCAACAACCCGGCACCCCACCCTCCACGCC
>NZ_JBXASU010000061.1:0-18600 GCF_058809705.1 Cupriavidus sp. MPR-AND1C
GGTGGGTGCTGGGGCATGCAGCACGTAGACTGTATGGATATACAGTGTCGCCGGAGATTGCGGGATTCGCAACCGCTACTTGAGAGCGATGACGCCAAGATGACGCCAGAAAAGAAAAAAGCCCTTGAAGTTCAAGGGCTTAGATCTAATTAATGGTGCGAAGAGAGGAATCATAAAGTGCCGTCAATCCATTAAGACACAAGGCGTTGTGGTTGATTTTGGCGATTCATACCCCATGCCATACCCCCAAAATTCTTCGATACCTATGGGGCTGGGCATAGAAGTGAGGCTGGAGACACTCGTGCGGCGCTCGGATAGACTGTGCCTTGTTGTCAACTGATGGCAAACAAGGCCCCAACAATGAGCTATCCAGCAACCATATAGCAAAGTCATCGTGCGATATTCCAGACTTCAAGATCTAGATCCAGCCGCCGAGGGCGAGCTGGCTATTAGCCTGTGCCATTTCTTTCAGCCTCTTTCGGCAAACCAGGTGAGAGCAATGCTGGGCAAGTCGGTGACGGCTGGAACGCTTCAGCCCTTGTCGATAGCTGACTTCTTTGAGTGGTCCCAGAAGGTCTCGCAGAAGGACTACCATCCCGAGATGTTCAAGGTGAAGGAGACTGTCCGGAAGTTGGTTAACTCCGGTGTATTGGTCGACGCAGGTATGGCGGCAGGCTCCCCCTTCTTCGCGAATTGCTACTACACCTTTGTTGAGTTAAGTTCGTTGGCTGCGAAGGGTACGCTTTGGATAGGGAAGAGCCTGGGAGCGAAGTACGTAGGCAATCGGATTCAGCAGGCTCTCGTCCAGGTGCTTGGTACTACCGCCGAGGGCGATGAGGCGGTGGGGTCCGCCGTGCACGTACTGCCAGGCGTATTGCTGACGTGTGCCCACGTTGTGGACGACATGAAGGTTCACGATACTCTGACAGTGGCTGGGCAGCGAACTGAGGTTAGGTCTATCCACTCTGCCCCTGACGTTGACGTCGGGATTATTCGGATCGAACCTGTGCCTGTAGCACTGCCAGACATCGCGCTCCGACCCGCCGTGCCTTTGGAGGAGATTGTTGTCGCTGGGTACTGGTGACGGAATCGGCGGCTTGATTCGCGTGCGGGGAATCCGCCCGTCTGAAGCGAATGCGTTTGCAAACACTTGTAAACCGTGGGCATTTCGCTATACTGCAGTTGTCCTCGAAACAACGAGGGCCGGGTTTGGCGACCTGAAAGATCCAAGGCGGACAACCGCGCCTAGCGGTTTTTTTTCGTCCGCATGCGCTCGCGCGCGCCTTCTATGGCGGGCCGGGCGGGGCAGCCTTCGGGCTGGCCGGTCTCCTTGGACGCCGGTTCGCCAACCCCGCCGTCAGGCCCGCCGCCCTTCCCTTATCGAAGAACGGCAGGCTTTCCATCCCCGGATGCAGGAGGTCGCGATGCCGAACACCCACAGCGCTCGATTCGAGCAAACTCAAATTCTGGAAGTGAATACGCCGGCTCGCAGTCCGTCCGTCAGGCGCGCAGACGCGGCCAAGCGCTGCCAGGTCGAACAGATCGCCCGCCTTCCATGGGCACGCCACCTCTCCCGCCTCCTGGGCGCCGCGCAGCAAGACGGGTCGATCCAGAGCTATGACTGGGCACCGGGCACCCGCCGCTGCGTCTTCGAGATGAAACTGACCATCGCCACTATCGCCGGACCAGTGTGCGGCATCCTCGAATGTGTCCGCGGCGCGCGGGTCACGCTGATCTTCACCGGCTGTCTGGAAGCGATCGCGCTGACAGGACTGTTTGACACGGCTTGGTTCCCTGGCCAGCCCGGGCAATCGAGGACTCTCGGCAGTGCTCGGGGCGTGGAGATACTCGGCCGGCGCAGAAAGGAAGTGGTGATCAGATTGTTGCGGGTACACGGCTGTAAGGCGGACTTTGACCTCAGCAAGGATGAGTGCGGCCAAATCGAGATGATCGTATGGGGAGAATCGAGCCAAGCGCAAACGCACCGCCACCCGCAGCAAGAGGTAGAGCAACTGGTGCAACAAGAGGTCGCGCAGTTGCCAGATATGCGTGGGAAAAGCTGTTTCCCGGCGAGCCGATGCCAAAGAAGAAGGGTCTCACGCGGGCCACTCTCGAACAGATCGACCGAGAGATTGAGCAATTCGCCGCGACTGTCGGCATCGGTCGTATCGTCAAGAGAACGTTGCCAACGACGGCGGGAAGCTATGTCCCGCTCGGGATGGTCGAGAATCCAAAGTACGCAAGATTCATCGCCTTCGCTGACTGCTCAGCAACGGTGTAATCTGTTACCGCCGCGCCTAGATCGGCCAATCGAAAACCGGGCACCCTACCTGGCTGGCGCGGCTCCTCAACAGGGTATGCACCTAGGGAGTGCGTATGAACGGCGAACCGTTCCTGCAGGAACTTGAAACAGTATTCGGAAGGCCGCGAGATCAGTGGGCTATCGACCAATGGCGCGAGGCTGCAAAGAGTTTGGCTGATAGCGCCGCTATGTACCAACTAGTCGCAGACGCTCTTAGGCGGGAGCGGGATGAGGTAGCGAAGCGAATGGCGGTCGCGGTCGCGCTGGCAAACTGGACGCCTCCGCCTAAGCCAAGGGGCAGGCCCCGGGGATCTCGGAAGATCGATGGCGCCGGGATAATTGCATTGACAGATAAGATCGACCAAGAGGTGGCGGAAGCCCGTGCCCGCGGCGAGAGATCGAATCGAAAGCTCGTCGTAACCAGGGTGTTCGCGAGGCTGCTTGAGGAGCAAGGGCGACGGAAGGGGCAGGCTGCAGTAAAGGCGGATGCCCTATGCAAGATCCTATCGAGACATGCCCCAAGGAATCGCAATAATTGATCCGCTTTTATGCGATCAAGCAATCCATATAGTGAATCCATGCAAACGCCAGCGTTGCATGGAAACGGTAGCAAAACCGCCATGCAATGCCCAACCAGCCAAGGAGGCAAAGCATGGCAACCACAGAAGCATCCCAAGTCCCCTTCAACCTGCCTTTGGTAGGCCACAGCCGTTGGAAACAGATCGAGCCATTCCTCGGGGTGAGCCGGGAAAGGTGGCGTCAACTGAGTATCTCTGGGAAGGCGCCAAAGCGAATCCGCTTGGGCGAACGCTGCACCGTATGGAACAACAGTGAAGTCCACCGCTGGCTCCAAGATCCCCTGAACTATCAGGCAGACTGAGGGGGCGGCAATGCAAGATTCCGACAAAAAAGCTGCAGCGTCCCCTCAGGGTGCAACCGCGGCTCAAATTTCTGAACACACCGAGTCTAGCGGAAACAGCGCGGCCGCTCAACGGAGCCGCGTCCTGGCCGCGTTGCGGACCCATGGCTCGCTCACGACGCTCGAGGCCCGCCGCCGCCTGGATTGTCTACATCCCGCGGCACGGGTGATGGAACTCCGCAACCTCGGCTACCTCATCAGTACCGTCTGGCAGTGGGATCACACGTCCGAGGGCGCTCAGCACCGTGTGGCGCGTTATTGCCTACTGTCCGAGCCTATGCGGGAGGCCGTATGAACGTCCTCGAACGCGAACAGCGCATCCATTCGCTGGCGACCCAAATCGAGGCCAGCCAGGACCGGGACGAGCGGCGCCGCATCTTCAAGCAAATGGCCGAGCTCATCCGCGGCCGCTCTCCCGATGTCGTCGCGAGCATGGAACTGGCGCGTGGACTCGTCCCTGGGGCCGCGCCTGCATACGGTCGGGGGAAATAATGGCAGCCTACACAGAACAGCCAACCACCCCGCGCGCTCGGTATCGCAAGATCGAAGTGCGTATGTGGGGCGACGAGAAATTCCGTGCCCTCAGCCCGATCGCGCCCAGCGGGCAGGCTCTGTGGATATTTCTGCTGACCGGACCGCACACCGGCCCCATTCCAGGGGTCTTTCGAGCCGGCCGCGCAGCACTTGCCGAGGAACTCGATTGGCCTCAGGAAGCCTTTGACGAAGCCTTCCGGGAAGCCTTTCAGCAAGGCATGGTGAAAGCCGACTGGAAAGCCAAGGTTGTATGGATTCCGAATGCCATCAAGTGCAACAAACCGGAGTCCCCGAACGTGGTCAAGTCCTGGCCTGCTGAGTGGACTCAGATCCCCGAGTGCGACCTCAAGCGCGAAGCCTTCGAATCCCTGGAAGCCAATATCTGCGCGCTTGGAGAGGCTTACGGGAAGGCTTTCGGAGAGGCTTTCGGGAAGCCTTCCCCAAAGGCTATCGGGAAGACATGCGGGAATCAGGAGCAGGAACAGGAACAGGAGCAGGAACAGGAAGTAATAAACCCATTGTCGGGCAAGCCCGACGCCTTCCCTCCGAAGCAGCAAAAAACCCCGAAGGTAGAGCCGTTGACCGAAGAAGTTGAGACCGTTCTCGCACACCTCAACGAGTGTACAGGCAGACGCTTCCGGTTGGCGCCGGCGAACACGAAGCTCATTCGCTCCCGCCTGGAGAGCGGCGTCACGGTTGCGCAGTGCAAGGCTGTGATCGATGCCAAGGTACGGGAATGGAGGGGCGGCACCATGGAGCAGTACCTGCGCCCCGAGACGCTCTTCGGCGCCACGAAATTCGAGCAATACCTCGGGCAACTGGGTACGACCGGCGGCCAGCGGCCCGTGAATGGCCACGACGCCCGTTTCGAGAACTGAGGAAAAGCCATGAACTGGAACGAAATCTCGAGCCGCCTGGCGCTGGAGGCAGAAGCGATTGCCGGCATGCTGCTGCCGAACGGCAAGCGCCAGGGTCCCGAATGGGTCGCCGGCAGTGTCGACGGTGAGGCAGGCGACTCGCTGAAGGTCCGCATCGCCGGCAACAAGGCCGGGGTTTGGAAGGATTTCGCCGCGGGCAATGGCGGAGACCTGATCGATCTGTGGGCAGCGACGCGCGGTTTAAGCCTCAAGGAGGCGTTTGAGGCGGCGCGTGGCTACCTCGGTATAGTCGAGCCCAAGTTCGCGGCTCCTAGGCGGGTCTATTCGCGTCCTACGCGCCCTCCGGTGACCAAACCAGCCGGCCGCGTGCTCGCATACCTCATGAACGAGCGAAAACTGTCGCTTGAGACGATCCAGGCCTTCAAGGTGGGTGCGTCCAAGGATGACGACACGATAATCTTCCCGTACCTGCGCGACGGCGAACTGGTCAACGTCAAGCACCTGGCGCTGCAGCGTGACCCCGCGGGCAAGAAGAAGACCTGGCAGGCGGCCGATGCCGAGCCGTGCCTGTTCGGCTGGCACCTGATCCCGGACGCCGCCAAGGCGGTGCTGATCACTGAGGGCGAACTCGACGCCATGAGCCTGTACGAGTACGGCGTGCCGGCCCTGTCGATCAACCAGGGCGCCGGCAATCACCAGTGGATCGACTCGGATTTTGATCGCCTCGAGCGGTTTCAGGAAATTTGGCTGTGGTTCGACAACGACGAGCCTGGCCAGAAAGGCGCGCGCGAGGTCGCCAACCGGCTGGGTCTGGACCGCTGCCGGATCGTGAAATTCCGCCTCAAGGACGCCAACGAGGCGCTGCAGCAGGGCGTGACAGACGAGGAAATCACCCAGGCGCTGGACGCCGCGGAGCGTATCGAGCCCGCAGACCTGCGCACGCCTGACGCTTATCTGGAAGAAGTGCTAGCGCTATTCCGCGACGGACCGGTGAATGAGACGGGCGCCACCTTGCCGTGGCCGGCATGGTCGGACCGCGTTCGCTTGCGCCCCGCTGAATTGTCGATCTGGACTGGCATCAACGGCCACGGCAAGAGCGATCTGCTGGGGCAGGTGATGATCAACCTCGTGAACCAAGGTGAGCGCGCCTGCATCTTCTCCGGCGAGATCAAGCCAGCGAAGTTGCTGCGCCATCTTGTCATTCAGGCCTGCGGAACGTCGGCGCCAACAGATGCATTCGTCCGCGCTGCCAATGTGTGGCTTAGCGGTGCAATTTGGCTCTATGACCGTGTCGGTAGCGTCGACCCGGACAGCCTTCTGGAGGCCTTCCGTTATGCCGCCAAGCGCTATCGGGTTACTCACTTCGTGGTCGACTCGTTGATGAAGTGCGGTATCGACGAGGACGATTACAAGGCCCAGAAGGCGTTCGTCGACCGCCTATGCAACTTCAAGAACGAGTTCGACGTGCACGTGCACCTGGTCGCGCACCCGAGGAAGGCCGAAAACGAGGACAAGGCGCCCGGCAAGCTCGACGTGAAGGGTACTGGGGTGATTTCTGACCTGGCAGACAACGTCTTTACCGTCTGGCGGAACAAGCGCAAGGAGCTGCAGGACTCCCCGGACCAGGCCGAAGAGGATGCGCGGATCTACTGCCACAAACAGCGCGCCACTGGGTATGAGGGCGCCCTGCGCCTCTGGTTCGACCCGAATAGCCTGCATTTCCGGCAGCGCTCGGACTGGCGGCCGAAGCCCTATTTCGAGTTTCAGGGCCACGCGGCGGCCGAATACCCAACTGAAAGGAGCGGCACATGAACTGCAAACCCGGTGACCTGGCCATCATCGTCGGCAGCCACCTCTCCGATGACCCCGACATCGGGAAGATCGTCAAGGTCATCGAAGCCATCCCGGGAGGCGGGGAAGCTTGCTGGGGCGTGGAGTGCAGCGTGCCGATGCTCGTGCATTTCCCGTCCGGCGAGGTCGGCTACGCCTGCGACGCCACCATTGCTGACCGCCATCTTCGCCCCATAAGAGGCGCGCACCCGACCGGGTTTGACGGCGGGCAGGTGCTCCACCAAGTCGAATCGATGCTGCGCCAGTAGCGTGCAATTTTCAGAGGGAAAACAGAAAAATGCGCTTCAAACCCGGACAATCCGGAAACCCGGCAGGCAAGCCGAAGGGCGTGAAAGACAAGCGCACGGCGCTTCGCGAACTCCTGCAGCCGCACGCCGCCGATCTGGTGCGGAAAGCGGTGGAGCTGGCGACACCACAGCGCTGAGGATTTGCGTCGATCGCATCATCCCAGCAGTGAAGGCGAAGGACGCGCCGATTAGCCTGAGCGGCCTGTCTGGCTCCCTGGCGGATCAGGGGCGCACGGTCCTGGATGCCTTGGCCGCGGGCGAGCTAACGCCGGATGAGGCCAATGCCGTGATGGGCGTGATCTCGGCCCAGGCGCGAATCATTGAAGTCGACGAACTGGAAAAGCGCATTGCTGCGCTGGAGGGAAGAAACGATGGCAACCAACATCAAGACGCGCCTTGAGCGCCTGGAACAGCAGCAGGGCGGCGGCGAGCCGTTGATCGTCCAGATAAATCGATTCGATGACGAGCGCCGCTACACCGGGGTGTCTGTCAGCGGGCAGGTCAGGCACTGCGAACCCGGGCAGACCGCAGCCGAACTCGAGGAGCAACTTATCCAGGGCATCGAGCGCCAGAGGCGCCCCGGGATCTTCGTCGTCCGCCAGGTCTGAACATCATGGAGAGCACAATGCAATTTCATACAGCCGTCAAACCAAACCACGAGATCAGTGCTGCGCTGTTGCGCGCCAGCCAAGACGAGATTGCCCGGGCGATGGCAACCCATCGCCGCCCGATGCTCAAGTTCTCTGGCGGCAACTCGCCCACACCATAGGCAACAAGGTTATCGGAGCTTGTTTCCCTTTTCCGCGAGCGCCGCGGTGCAGTGCATACAGTCAAGAGACCCCATGCCGTAGGTGTAGTGCCGCGGAATATCGGCGCCCTCGGCCCGGAGATACGCAAATACGTCGTCCTTCGACCAGTTCCAAATCGGCATCAACTGCGTACCGCCATTGTTCGGGTCCACCAACCCGTTAGTGATTGGCGGCCGATGCGCTTCGCTCTCGCGCTCACCCCGTATTACGAGGTCGGCGCCCAGTTCCTTGACCTTGTTTTGCATCGGAAGCCATACGTTGTGCCAGCAGCAATCGAGAAATGAATGCAGCTTGAAGCGCGGCGCTGCGGGTTGACAGGCTCGCCCCACAGCAGTCGCAGCCCAAGGCACGACATCCGATGGAAACGTCTGCTCGACGGCATGCGCGCGAAGGTACCCAGGCCCAAGCACCTCCACGAAGTGGGGAACGAGTTCGCGAATGCGCTGCATCTGTTCAATCGTTTCGGGATAGGGGTCTCCGGGATTGGCCCACAACACTGTCAGACGGTCCCAATACGGGCGCAGCAAATGCAGACAAGCCAGACTATCCTTGCAGTTCGATGGCTTCGGGATTGAAGCCGCTGCGCTCATTCAAGAGCGTGGAGGCGAGCCCGCGGAAGCCATGGCCAGTCTGTTTGCCCTCAAACCCCAGGCTTTTCAATGCCTTGTTGATCGTCTCGCCGGAGATGGGTTGCTTGCCAGGGTCCTTTGTGCCGGGGAAGAGCAGGGCATACCGGCCGGAAAACTCCTGCAGTTCCTTCAAGAGCGCGATGGCCTGGCTGCAAAGGGGGACGACGTGCGGTTGGCCGGTAGCCTTCTGCGTAAGGGTGCCTTTCATACGTGCAGATGGCACGCGCCAGACTCGCGCGTCCCAGTCAATCTCATCCCACCGCCCCCACCGGAACTCGTTGGTGCGCAGGAAGGTCAGGATCATGAGTTTGATGGCCAGGCGCGTTTCGGGTGCGCCCCGGTAGCCGTCGACCATCTCGAGCAGGCGTGGTAGCTCTGCCTCGGTCACGCGCGGGTAGTTTTTCACTGGGGGCTTGGGCGCCAGGTGCTCACGCAGGCCGGCTGTCGGGTCCCGGTCGGCTGCACCGATGGCGCTGGCATGCCGGCAGATACCGCCACAGCCCTCGAGAGCTTTGAGTGCGATGTCATGAGCGCCCCGGTGCTCGATCTTGCGCAGCATGGCTAGGACCATAGGGCCCGTGATTTCGGCGACGGGTCGCTTGCCGATTTGCGGGAAAACGTCCTTGGTGAGGATCGCGGTCATGCGCTTGTTGTGACTGGAACTCCACCCCTTGCGCTTGATGGCCAGCCATTCCTCGGCGACCGCCTGGAAAGTGTTCAGGGCCGCCGCCGCAGTGGTTTGCTTGTCGATCTCGCGCTGCAAGGCTGGATCGGTACCGCTTGCCAGAAGGCGCTTGGCCGCAGCCCGTTTTTCCCTGGCTTCAGAGAGGCCGACGGCAGGGTAGTCCCCAAAAGTGAGCAGATTCTCTGACTTGGTTCCGGGTCGTTGATACCGCAGCCGCCATTTTTTTGCGCCGCTGGGCAGCAGTTCCAGGAGGAGGCCTGCGCCGTCCCGGAGCCGATTTCCACCGTCGCCGCCGTACTTGGCCTGGCGGCACTGCGCATCGGTCAGGGGAAGAATTCGCTTGGGCATCCGGGGCTCCGTGAGCTCATACCCCAAAAACTATACCCCATACCCCATACCTTACCCCAAAAAAAAGTGGTGAATGCTGGGCAAGGTTTGCAAACGCTGGGCAACAAAAAACCCAGAGAGCCTTACGCTGTCTGGGTTTTTGGGCAATGCTGGTGAACCTTTGCAAATCTTATGGTGCCGAAGAGAGGAATCGAACCCCCGACCTTCTCATTACGAATGAGCTGCTCTACCGACTGAGCTACTTCGGCCCACCATCCGTCAACAACTGGATGAAGCCCGCAATCATAGCAGCGTTTTTTTTTGCTGTGAAGCCCCGGCGAAAGAATTCTGCCGGGAGTCCCCGTGGTTATTCAGGCGGCGTCGTTGGCGGGCAGTGGCGCGGGTGCCGCGCGATGGCGGAACCGGAGCAGGTAGGCCACGCTGAGCGCCGCCAGGAAGGGGATGCCGGTGATCAGCGTCATGCGGAAGGCGTCGGTGAGCAGGGTGGTCAGCATGATGGCCAGCATCATGCCGGCGCCTAGCAGCGTGAGCAGGGGGAAGCCGCGCATGCGGAAGGCCAGCGGGCGGTTGCCGGCGGCGGCCCATTGGCGGCGGAAACGGTAGTGGGTGACGAAGATCATGAACCAGGTGAAGAGGGCGCCGAACATGGAGATGGCCATCATCAGCAGGAAGGCGTTGCCCGGGTAGAAGACGTTGAGGCCGGTGGCCAGCGCAATGCCGATGCTGGAGAGCAGCAGCGCGCGCACGGGGATGCCGCGCTTGCTGACTTCGCCGAAGCTGCGCGGCGCCTGCCCGGCGCGCGCCAGGCTGAACATGGTGCGGGTGGTGATGTAGAGCTGGCTGTTCATGGCGGACAGCGCGGCGATCAGCACGACGAAGTTGATGATGGCGGCGGCGCCCGGCACATGGATGGCTTCCATCACCTGGACGAAGGGGCTTTTCTGCGCGCCGGCCTGGTTCCAGGGGACGATGGCGAGCATCAGCGCGAGCGTGAGCAGATAGAACAGGCCGAGCCGGATCATGGTGGAGCGGAAGGCTTGCAGCACGGCGCGCTCGGGGTCCTGGGCTTCGCCGGCGGCGACCGCGATCATCTCGATGCTGAGGTAGCTGAAGATCGAGACGATCACGGCTACCCACATGCCCCACAAACCGTTTGGCAGGAAGCCGCCGTGCGCCGTGTAATGGTGGAAGCCGGCGCCGGCCGCGCCGCTGCCAGTGCTGCCGGGCGCGCCGAAGACGATGTAGGCGGCCACCAGGATAAAGGCGACGATGGCGACGATCTTGACCATCGAGAACAGGTACTCGACGGCGCCGAAGATGCCTACGCCGACCAGGTTGATCAGGATCAGCGCGGCGGAGAACGAGACGATCCAGAACCAGGCGGGCACCTGCGGGAACCAGTACCCCATGTAGAGCGCCACGGCGGTGACTTCGGTGCCGACCGCGAGCACGATGGAGGCCCAGTAGGCGTAGCGCACCAGGAAGCCGGCGAGCGGGCTGACATAGTGCTCGGCATAGGCGCCGAAGGAGCCGGAGGTGGGGTGGGCTACCGTCATCTCGGCCAGGCAACCCATCAGCAGCAGCGTGACCAGCGCGCCGATGGCATAGCTGAGCAGCACGCCGGGGCCGGCGAAGCCGATGGCAAAGCCGCTGCCCATGAACAGGCCGGTGCCGATGGCGCCGCCAATGGCGATCATGGCGAGCTGAGCGGGTTTGAGGCTGCGGTGCAGGCCTTGCTCGCGCTGGACGATTTGCTGGAAGCCTGCGCTTGCGTGGCGTTGCCCGTTTCCTTGTTCCATGTCTCCTCCTTGGTTTGCCCGCCGCCCGTGCCGTGTCGGGCATGAGCGGCGTCATTTGTGGCTGGTCGTTTGTTGCTTGTCGTTTGTTGATTGTTGCTTGTCGTTTATGACTTGTTATCCCCAAGCCCGAAGAATGCCGCTGCATTGGCGCCCAGCAGCTTGCGGCGCGCCGCGTCGGCAAGATCGGTTGCGCGGATCAGCGCGCCGACCTGTTGCTCGCCGAGGGGATAAGGGTAGTCCGAACCCAGCATCACGCGGTCCTCGCCCATTACGTCGACCAGCAGCTTGAGCGCGCGCGGGTCGAACACGGCGGAGTCCACGAAGAAGCGGTTGACATACGACGAGGGCGGGTGCGGGCAGTCCTCGCGCACGATGTCGCGATGGCGCCAGGCGTTGTCGATGCGGCCGAGCAGGAAGGCGAAGCTGCCGCCGCCATGCGCGAAGCACAGCTTGAGCGAGGCCGGGATGCGCTCGAACGCGCCGGACAGGATCAGCGACAGGATGCCGAGCTGCGTTTCCGCCGGCATGGAGACCAGCCACGGCAGCATCCACTTTTTCATGCGCGGGGCGCCCATCATGTCCCACGGGTGCACCAGTACGGCAATGCCTTCGTTGGCGCAGTGGATGAGGAAGGTGATCAGGCCTTCGTCGTCGAGGTCGCGCTCGCCGAGGTGGTTGCCGATCTGCACGCCGACATGGCCACCGGCCTTGGCGCGCGAGGCTTCGCGGCAGGCCGCGTCGATATCCTGCAGCGGCACCTGGGCCAGCGCCTTGAGGCGCGCGGGACGGTGCGCGCAGAGTTCCAGCGCGTAGTCGTTCATGCGCTGCGACCAGGGCACCGCGACGTGCGCAGGATAGCGGTAGCCGAACATCACGGGCGTGGCGCACATCAGCTGGATGTCGACGCCGCAGCGGTCCATTTCCTCGATGCGGCGCGCGGGGTCCCACAGCGCGGAGTAGACCGGGCGGAACGGCTGGTCGCCGGTCATGATCATGGCCGTGTCAGTGCCATTGGCCTGCAGCCAGGGCGCGGCGACGGGGTCAAGCGCCGCAGCCTCCTGGCGGCTGATGGGCGGGAAGAAGTGGCTGTGGATATCCACCACGCTGTTGGCGCTCATTCAGGGTCCTTGCTGGCCGGTGCCGGTGCCGGTGCCGGTGCCGAGGCCCGGCCCGGATGCACCGTGCCGCATTGCCCGCAGCGGCGCAGTGCTGCGTTGTCGTAAAAGCCGGCAAACAGCGGCGGCAGGTCGGTGACGATGCTCTTGAGCTGCACCTCCACGCGGTACACCAGCGCGCTGCACGCGGGGCAATACCACTCGAAGCCGTCCACCACGCCTTCGGGGCGCTGGCGCTCGATGACCAGGCAGCGGCTGTCAGCCTCGGGGCGTTGCGGGGAATGCCGCACGTGCGCGGGCAACAGGAAAATGTCGCCCTCCTTGAGGTCCACTCGCTCGCGCTTGCCACGGTCCATGATGTCCAGCCAGGCATTGCCCTTGAACTGGTAGAAGAACTCTTCGAGCGGATCGTCATGGAAATCCGTGCGCTGGTTGGGGCCGCCCACCACCGTGACGATGGTGTCGGCGTCCTGCCAGACCTGCTGGTTGCCTACAGGCGGCTTGAGCAGGTGCGCGTGCTCGTCCAGCCAGCGCGGGAAGTTCAGGGGCATGCCGTAGATGAACATGGCGCGAGTCTCTTGTGGGGGTGAGGTTGCGGTTGCGATGTCGGGCGTGTCGGCGCTTCAGCGCGGCAGCGGCTGGTAGGCCACGGCCTTGATCTCGATGAGCAGATGCGGGTGTGGCAACTGGTGCACGGCCACGGTGGTGCGGGTCGGGCCGTCGTAGTCGAAATACTCGCCGTAGACCTCGTTGTAGCCGCCGAAATCGTTCATGTTGACGAGAAAGGTGGTGATCTCCACCAGGTCGGACAGATCGCAGCCGACGCTTTGCAGGATCTCGCGGATATTGCCGATCACGGCGCGGGTCTGCTCGTGGATGTCGAGCGCGGTCACGCCCATGGCGTCGGCGCTGGCGCCGGCAAAGCTGTTGTCCGCACGGCGCGAGCTGGTGCCCGAGACGAACAGGAAGTCGCCGGCCCGCTTCACGTGCGGGAAGCGGCCGCGCGGGGTGGCTTTGCCGGTCAGGACTTTGGAAAGCGTAGTCATGCGTGGTCTCCGGTTGTCAGCGTATGCTCAGTTCGACTTGCCCCAGCCCGCTCACGCGGGTGCGCACGTGGCAGCCGGGACGCAGCGGCTCGGCCGCGGTGGCCGCGCCGGCCATGATCAGCGAGCCGGCCGGCAGCACCATGCCGGCCTGCGCCAGCAGTTGCGAGGCCTGCACCAGCGCGCGCAGCGGGTTGCCGAGGATGGCCGCGGTGGTGCCGAGTTGCGCCGCTCGGCCGTCGATCTCGAGTTGCACGCCGCGGTTGGCCAGCGCGCTGTCCGGGCGCGACCACGGCCCCACCACCAGCGCGGCGGACGAGCAGTTGTCGGCGACCACGTCGGCCAGCGAGAACTTGAAGTTGCGATAGCGCGAGTCGATGATCTCCATGGCCGGGGCCACCGCCTCGATGAAGCCGCCGGCATCGAGCAAGGTGAGCGGGCCAGCGATGTCGCGCGCTGTCAGGAAGCATACCTCGGGCTCGATGCGCGGATGGATAAAGGCATCGAGCGCGAGCGCGGCGCCTTCCTCGCACAGCATGGCATTGGTGAGCTGGCCCCAGATCAGGCTGTCCACGCCCATCTGGACCATCTTGGCGCGGCTGGTGAAGCCGAGCTTGATACCGATCGGTTGCTCGCCGCGCGCGTGGCGCAGCGCGATGGCGCCGGCCTGAATGGCGTAGGCGTCTTCGATGGAAAAGGGCGTGGCGCCGCCCAGCGGGTCGATGGCTTCACGCTGGCGCGCGGCGTCGTCGAGGCGGGTGGCGTATTGGATAATCTGCTCGGCAATCATGCGGCACTCGCGATCGGGTTGTTGGTGGGCTTGCCGGTGGGATTGGTGGCCGGATTGGCGGTGGGATCGCGCTGGCGCAACAGGTCCAGCGCCACGTCCACGATCATGTCCTCCTGTCCGCCGACCATGCGGCGGCGTCCGAGCTCGACCAGGATGTCGACGGTGGCGATGCCGTAGCGCGCGCTGGCAGCCTCGGCGTGGCGCAGGAAGCTGGAGTACACACCGGCGTAGCCAAGCGCCAGCGTTTCGCGGTCGACGCGCACGGGGCGGTCCTGCAGCGGCCGAACCAGATCGTCGGCGGCGTCCATCAGCGCGTGGAGGTCGGTGCCGTGCGCAATGCCCGCGCGGTCGATCGCCGCGATAAAGACCTCCAGCGGCGCGTTGCCCGCGCCCGCGCCCATGCCGGCGAGCGAGGCATCCACGCGGTCGCAGCCGTGCTCCAGCGCCACCATGGAATTGGCCACGCCAAGCGACAGGTTGTGGTGGGCATGCATGCCGGTTTCGGTGGCAGGATCCAGCACTTGCTTGAACGCATCGAAGCGCTCGGCCACGTCGCGCATCGACAGCGCGCCGCCGGAGTCCACCACGTACACGCACTGCGCGCCGTAGGATTCCATCAGCCTGGCCTGCTGCGCCAGCGCCGCCGGCGTGGTCATGTGCGACATCATCAGGAAGCCCACGGTATCCATGCCGAGCTTGCGCGCGTACTCGATATGCTGGCGCGAGATGTCGGCTTCGGTGCAGTGGGTGGCGACGCGCACGGTGCGCGCGCCGGCGTCGTAGGCGGCGCGCAGGTCGTGGATGGTGCCGATGCCGGGCAGCAGCAGCGTGGCCACGCGTGCGTGCTTGAGCTGCGCTGCCACCGCGGCGATCCATTCGAGATCGGTGTGCGCGCCAAAGCCGTAGTTGAAGCTCGAGCCATTGAGGCCGTCGCCGTGGGCCACCTCGATGCTGTCCACGCGTGCCGCGTCCAGCGCCCGGGCGATGGCCACGGCTTGCGGCAGGCTGTATTGATGGCGAATGGCGTGCATGCCGTCGCGCAGCGTCACGTCCGACACATGGACTTTCTTCATGGTCTTGCCTGCGGGATGTTGTGCTGCGGTCATTGCGTTGCTCCTTGCGCACGCGCCAGCTTGTGCCTGGCCACGCGCTCGGCGGCGGCCAGCGCGGCGGACGTCATGATGTCGAGATTGCCGGCGTAGGCCGGCAGGTAGTGCGCGGCGCCTTCCACCTCCAGGAACACCGAGACCTTGAGGCCGGCCAGGCGGCCGATGCCCGGCAGTGTGAGCGGGCACGCCGGGTCGATGCGCTCAAACTGGACTTGCTGCTTGAGCCGGTAGCCGGGCACATAGGCGGCCACCTGCGCCACCATGCGCTCGACCGAGGCGCGGATGGCGTCCTGGCCGGCATCGGCCGCGGTCAGGCAGAACACGGTGTCGCGCATCAGCAGCGGCGGCTCCGCCGGGTTCAGCACGATGATGGCCTTGCCGTGCGCGGCGCCGCCCACTTGCACGATTGCGTTGGAGGTGGTCTCGGTGAACTCGTCGATATTGGCGCGCGTGCCCGGGCCGGCCGAGCGGCTGGCGATGGACGCGACGATTTCGGCGTAGCTCACCGGCGCGACTTGCGACACGGCACGCACGATGGGAATCGTCGCCTGCCCGCCGCAGGTGACCATATTAAGGTTGGGCGCATCGAGGTGGGCGTCCAGGTTGACCACCGGCACCACATAGGGGCCGATCGCCGCCGGGGTGAGGTCGATCACCTGGATGCCGTGCTTTTGCAGCACCGCGTTGTGATGCATGTGGGCGCCGGCCGAGGTGGCATCGAAGGCCACGCGGATGTCCGCGAAGCCGGGCATGCCAAGCAGCCCCTCGATGCCTTCATGCGTGGTGGGCACGCCGAGGCGCTGCGCGCGGGCGAGGCCGTCGGAGGCGGCGTCGATGCCTACCATGGCGCCGACTTCCAGGTGCTGGCCGTGGCGCAGGATCTTGATCATCAGGTCGGTGCCGATATTGCCGGAGCCGATGATGGCCGCGCGCAGGCGCGTCCGGGATGGCTTGCTCATGCTCATGCGGATAGCTCCTTGTTGGCCGGGGCGAAGCGCGTGGACAGGCGTCCCAGCCCTTCGATCTCCAGGTCGAAGACGTCGCCGGCGGCAACCGGCACCATCGGGCCCAGCGCGCCGGTCATGACGATGTCGCCGGCTTGCAGCGGACGGCCCACGCGCACCATGGTGTCGGCCAGCCACAATGCGGCGTGCAACGGATTGCCCAGGCAGGCGGCGCCGGCGCCGAGCGAGACCTGTTCGCCGCGGCGCGCCATCACCATGCCGCAGCCGATGAGGTCCAGGTCCGCCAGCTTGACGGGGCGCGAGCCGAGCGCGAACAGGCCGCTGGATGCGTTGTCGGCAATCGTGTCGGCCAGGCGGATATCCCAGTTGGCCACGCGGCTGCCGACGATCTCCGCAGCGGGCAAGGCGTAGGCGGTGGCGCGGATCAGGTCGGCGATGGTGTGACGCTCATGCGCAAGCGGATGCGCCAGCACCAGCGCGATCTCGGCTTCGATCCTGGGCTGCAGCACGCGGCGCAGGTCGATCTCCTCGCCCTCGGCCACGGCCATGTCGGCGAACAGCATGCCGAAATCCGGCTCGCCCACGCCCAGCTGCTGTTGCACGGCGCGCGAGGTCAGGCCGATTTTGCGGCCCACCAGGCGGCGGCCTGCGGCGAGCCAGCGCTGCGTGTTGATTTCCTGCACCTGATAGGCGGCCCGCGGACCGGTTTCGCCGATCAGTGTGCGCACCGGCGCGCACGGCGCATGCCCGGCATGCGCCTGCCACAGCAGGTCGGCGGCGGCGCGGATGGCGGCGTCGGCGTTGGATGGTTGTTGGATCTCGTTCGTCATGGCTCAGAGCTTGATGCAGATGTTCGCCACTTCCGAGTAGAAGTCGAGCGAGTGGCGGCCGCCTTCGCGGCCCAGGCCCGAGAGACCGACGCCGCCGAAGGGCGTGCGCAGGTCGCGCAGGTACCAGGTGTTGACCCACGTCAGGCCCACGCGGACCTGGCGCGCCACGCGGTGGGCGCGTGTCAGGTTGGTGGTCCACAGCGCGCAGGCCAGGCCGTAGGCGCTGTCGTTGACGCGGGCGATGACTTCCTCTTCGCTGTCGAACGGCGCGATATGGCAGACCGGGCCGAAGATTTCCTCGGTGACGCAGCGCGCGCTGTCCGGCAGGCCGGTCCAGATGGTGGGCATCACGTACGCGCCGTCGTCGCGCGCATCGCCGAACACCGGCACCTTGCCGCCGCAGACCACGGTGGCGCCTTCTTCCACAGCGAGGCGGAAATATGACTCCACCTTGTCGCGGTGGCCGCGCGAGATCAACGGGCCCATATCCACGCCATCGTCGCCGGGGTGGCCGAGCTTGAGCGCCTGCGTGCGCGCCTTGAGCGCCGCCACGAAGGCATCGAAGATCGGCCGCGCGACAAACACGCGCTCGGAGCACAGGCAAACCTGGCCGGCGTTGGTAAAGGACGAGCGCAGCACGCCCGCCACCGCGGCGTCGAAATCGGCGTCGGCGAAGACAACCGCGGCGTTCTTGCCGCCGAGCTCGAAGGAGATTTCCTTCACGCCGTCGGCCACCGCACGCATGATGGTGCTGCCGGTCCTGGACTCGCCCGTGAACGTGATGGCGTCGATGCCATCGTGGCGGGTGAGGAACTCGCCGGTGGAGCCGCCGCCGAAGCCATGCAGCAGGTTGAACACGCCGTGCGGCACGCCGGCCTGGTGGATGACCTCGGCCAGCAGCGCGGCGGAGGCCGGGGTTTCTTCCGATGGCTTGGCCACCACGGTGTTGCCGCACGCGAGCGCGGGCGCCACCTTCCAGGTCAGCAGCAGCAGCGGCAGGTTCCACGGCGAGATGATGCCGACCACGCCCACGGGCTTGCGCACCGTGTAGTTGAGTGCGCCCGCGCCATCCGCCGTGGGCGTCTCGTACAGTTCGTTGCCGGCAGTCTTGGCGAGGTCGGCGAAGGTGCGCAAGTTGGTGACGGCGCGCGCCACGTCCAGCGTGCGGGCCTGGTGCTCGGGGCGGCCGGTGTCTTCCACCTCGGCGGCCACGAACGCATCGAAGCGGGCTTCGATGCCGTCGGCGATGCGGTGCAGCAGCGCCGCGCGCTGTTGTACGTCGAGTTGTCCCCAGGGGCCTTGCAGCGCGCGCCGCGCGGCTTGCACCGCGCGGTCCACGAGCGCCGCATCGGCTTCGCACACGTTGGCGACAAGGTGGCCGTCGACCGGGCAGGTGTCGGGAAAAGTGCCGGCGCTGGCGAGGAACTCGCCGTCGATGTAGTGCCGGATGAGTGGAATATTCTGCTTGGGCACGGGTTGGTCTCCGTGCTGCGCGGGTTGGGGGAAGGGTGCGCAGCGAGGACCAGTATATGGAGCGCCCCCCGGCCTTGCATAATGAAGAAGAAAGCCCCCGGTATTCCAAAATGGCATGTCTGGAAGGGGCCAGGGTGGCCTGTTTCGCGGCGCTCAACGCGCTTGCGACAGTGCGGCGGCTTCGCGCAGGCAGGCGATGAAATGCGCGGCGGCGGGAGCCGGCGCGCGGGGCGC
>NZ_JBXASU010000061.1:18610-46014 GCF_058809705.1 Cupriavidus sp. MPR-AND1C
CCCCCCGGTCCGCGCGCACCGAATAGCCGATGGTGCCAAAGCGCCCGATATCGCCCAGGTCGAGGATGGCCAGCAGCCCGAGGCGCGCAAAATGATCGGCCACGTCGCGCGCCATCAGGCCGATGGCGCCGAGATCCTGCATCAAGCCGATATTGGTCAGCAGCGAGAGCGACTCCACCAGGTTGGCGGGCACCTGCAGGCCGGCATCGAGGAACATGCGCTCGGCGGCCAGGCGCGCGGGAGATTCGTTCAGCGGGAGGATCCACGGATGCGCGGCCAGTTCAGCCAGGCGCAGGCCGGCGCTGATCGCCAGCGGGTTGTCGCGTGCCACCACCACGCACATCGCGGTGTCGTACAGCGCGGTATGCGTGAGCGCGAACATCCGCGCAAGCGGCAGATCGCTCTCCGGCAGGCGGCCGATGACCAGATCGAGCTCGCCAGTGGCAAGGGCGGGGAAGAGGCGGTCGGTTGGGGCTTCGCGCACCGTCACCAGGATGCCGGGGCGGCGGGTCTTCATCAGCGCGATGGTGCGCGGCAGCAGCCGGGCCGAGGCGGAGATCAGCGTGCCGACGATGACGTTGCCGGTGTCGCCCGAGCGGAAGCTGTTGAGCTCGTCGGTGAGGTAGCGCAGCTCGGCGATGACCGACTTCACGCGCTCGCCCAGCAGCAGGCCGTAGCTGGTGGGCACCACGCCGCGGTTGGTGCGCTCGAACAAGGGGACTTCGAGGTCTTCTTCCAGTTCCTGGATCGCCTTGGTGACGGCGGGCTGGGTCAGGCTCAGCTCACGCGCCGCCCGCACGATGGAGCCGGACTGCAGCACGCGATCGAAGATCAGCAGGGGCTTGAGCTTGAGGCGGCGCAGCATCACGTCGCTCAAGGTAACGGTGGGACGGCTGGACATGAGGCACATTGCTTTGACACGCCTGGTGGGGCGCAAGACCATGCGCCGATGATAGGGTGGGCACCGGTGCCGCCATATTGAGGTTTACCGCCGGCGTGGCGCGCGGGCCGCGCCGGTGTGCCTGTCGCCGCCGGTCGCCTACTCCGGCTGGATGCCGGCCGCTTCGATCACCGGCTTCCACTTCTTCTGGTCCTGCTTGATGCGCTGCGCGAATGCCTCGCGCGTCTCACCCAGCGGGATAATGCCGGCCTTCTCCAGGTGCGCGCGGAACTCCGGCTCGGCGATGATCTTCTTCGCCTCGGCGCCGATCTTGTCCACAATCTCGGGCGGCATCTTCGACGGGCCGACCAGGCCGTTCCACGTATCCACCTGATGGCCGGGATAGCTCTCGGCGATGGTGGGCAGCGACGGCAGCTGCGCCAGGCGCTTGTCGCTGGATACGGCGAGCAGGCTGAGCTTGCCGGTGCCCGCGTACGGCATCACCTCGGACACGCTGGCGCTGTACAGGTCGATCTGGCCAGCCAGCACGTCGGCCAGCGCCGGCGCGCCACCGCGGTACGGCACCATGGTGGCTTGCACGCCGGCGCGGCTCAGGAACAGCAGCGCGGAGAGCTGGGTCAGGCCGCCGTTGCCGGCGTGGCCTACGTTGAGCTTGCCGGGGTTCTCCTTGCCATAGCGCACCAGGTCCGCCACGGTCTTGAAGTTGTGCCGGGTGCTGGCGGCGAGAATGAAGGGGTTGCCCCCGACGTTGACGATCGGCACGAAGTCTCGCACCGGGTCGTAGCGGATCTTGTTGGTCATCGGGGCGGTGACGATCTGCGTCATCGTCGACATGAACAGCACATAGCCGTCGGCCGGTGCGCGCGCGACATACTCCGCTGCGATCAGGCCGCCCGCGCCACCGCGGTTGTCCACCACGAAGGGCTTGCCAAAGGTCCTGCCCAGGCGCTCCGCCAGCAAGCGCGCGATCATGTCAGTATTGCCACCGGGGGCGAACGGCACCACGATGGTGACCGCACGGGCGGGCCAGGGCTCCTGCGCGTGGACGGCCGCGGGCAGGGCAGCCGCGAAGGCCAGCGCCAGGCCTGCGGCGAGGCGGCCGCCGAGTTTGCCTGCAATGCGCTTGCATGTTTTCGCCGTGCTGGCGGTTTGTGTCGGCAGCGCAATTGGCAGCGCGAATGGCAGCGCGCCTGCTGCCTTTTGCGTCCATGTGCAGCGGACGCTGTGTGTCTTCATCATGTGTCTGCTCCGTGGTGATTGCCGGCGTTCTTCGCTGGGGGAAGCGCCGCGCGCATTGTTTTCGGAAATCTACTCGATGCGGCAGGCCTGTCCAAACGCGAGCCGGGGCAGCCGCGGGAACAGGCGCGCAGGGTCGCCGCGGCCGAGGTTGCACAGAAAGTTGACGCGCCAGCGGCCATCGGGGAAGAAGGCCTGGTTGACGGCCCCGGCGTCGAAGCCCGAGAGCGGCCCGCAGTCCAGCCCCAGCGCGCGGGCGGCCAGGATCAGGTAGCCGCCCTGCATGGAGCCGTTGCGCATCGCTGTTTCCTGCGACAACGATGCGTTGGCGGCGAACATCTCGTACATCGCCGGGCGATGCGGGAACAGGGCCTCGGCCAGCGCGTGGAACTGCGTGTCGTAAGCGACGATAGCGGTGACCGGCGCCTGCATGACCTTGTCCACATTGGCGGGCGCGAGCGCCGGCAAGAGCTTGGCCTTGGCCTCGGGCGAGCGCGCGAACACCAGCCGCATCGGGCAGCAGTTGGCGCTGGTCGGGCCTTGCCGCACGAGTTCGTACAGGCGCTCCAGCGTAGCGTCGTCAAGGTCGCCGTCCAGCCAGCCGTTGTGGCTGCGGGCCGCCATGAACAGCGTATCGAGCGTGGCGGTGTCGATCATGCGGCCTCCTCGTCGCGCCATGCGGTGGCGGTGATCTCCACGCGCATGTCCGGATGGGGCAGCGCGGCTACTGCCAGGCACGTGCGCGTGGGCACGGCGGCGGGGAAGTGGCGCGCGTAGGCGGCGTTGAAGGTGTCGTAGTCGGCCATGTCGATGAGGTAGCAGGTCATGGCCACGCAATCGGCCAGGCCCATGCCTTCGCTGGCGAGCGCGCGCTCGATCTTGCCCAGCACGCAATCGGTCTGCGCGGCAATGTCGTACACGCGCGTGCCGCCGGCGGCCACGCTGACGCCGGCGCAGCCATCGGCCGTGCGTGCGCTCATGCCGCTGACGTGCACATGCCGCCCGGCGCGTCGGCTGGCCATGTAGCGCGCCAGCGGTGGCGGGTCCTGCCGCATTGGCGCGTTCATGCTGGCAGCGCCACGCCGCGCAGTGCCGGCATGGCCGTGGCCATGGCTTGCGAGAGCTGCAGGGCGGCATCGGCCGCGAGCGGCACCAGCGGCGGGCGCATGTGGCGCCAGCCCGCATCGCCCGCTAGCAGCGACAAGGTGTGCTTGACGGCAGCCACCATCGGGAAGCGCTCCGCGGCCTTGCGCACCGAGGTGATGCTGTCGTTCAGGCGCGCGGCCTCGGTCACCGAGCCATAGGCCAGCGCGATATCGCGCGCGTTGATGTTGTTGGTGGCGGAGATGCAGCCGGCGGCGCCCAGCGCCAGGCTGCGCAGCATCAGGATTTCCGAGGCGGGGAAGATCGACAGCGCGGGGAAGCGCTCCAGCATCGCCACCACGTTGTCCCAGTCGCCGCTGCTGTCCTTCACGCCGGCGATCTGCGTGGGAAAGGCCGCCACCAGCCGCTCGATCAACGACAAGGTGATGGGCACGCCCGAGATGGCGGGAATGTGATACAGCACGACGCGCAGCGCGGGATCGTCCACGCGCTGGATCAGTTCGCGGTAGTAGGCGAACACGCCGTCCTCCTGCACGTTCTTGAAGAAGAACGGCGGCAGCACCAGCACGCCCGCGCAGCCTCGGTCGATGGCATGGCGGGTCAACGCCACGGCGTCGCCAATGGCGCAGCAGCCAGTGCCGACCAGCACGCGCTCACCCGGGATGCCGGCGTCGATCACGGCGTCGACCAGCGCCATGCGCTCCTCGAAGGTCTCCGAGCAGGCTTCGCTATTGGTGCCGGAAATCGCCACGCCGGCGCCGTCGGCCACCAGGCGCTGGCAGTGCGCAACGAAGGCCGGCAGGTTGATCGAGAGATCGTTGTTGAAGGGCGTGACCACGGGCGCGAACACGCCGCGCAGTTTGTCTGCTGCCATGGGAAAGTCTCCTGTCTTGTTGTTTGTTGTTCGCTGTTTCTGCTTGTTATTTCGAGGCGGGGCGTTGCGTGACCACGGATTCGATGAAGTCGCTCAGCGCATCGGCCAGCGCGGCGTCCGCGCTGCCCAGATGCGCCACCACGGAGGTATGGTTGTGGTGCGGCACCTGGATCACGCGCGGCGCGCGCCGCTGCGCCTCGGCGACGCGCGCGGCGTACTGCAGGGCGTAGAGGTCGAGGTAGGGATTCTCATGCTCGGCGAACACCACCATCAGCGGCGCCGTCAGCCGCTGCGCAAACGCCATCGGCGCGCGTTGCTGCTGCTGCGCGCTGTGCGCGCCGTAGTAGGCGATGACGCCGCCAGCGTTGGGGTTGTCCGGCAACGTGTCGGCTTGCAGGCGCGCGCTGACCAGCACCGCGCCAGCCACGCCCGCGGCCTCGCCGTCGAACAGCGGATCGCTCAATGCGCTGGCCACGTGGCTGCCGCCGGCCGAATGGCCGATGAGCACGATGCGCCGGGCGTCACCGCCGTAGGCGCCCACCGATGCGCGCAGCCATGCCAGTGCCGCCACCACATCTTGCGCGCCGGCGGGATAGGGCGCCTGCGGTGCAAGCCGGTATTCCAGGTTCACGCCAACATAGCCCAACCGTGCGAACAGGCGCGGCACGTTGGCGTAGATGTAGGGGCTGGCGTCCTTGTTGCCGCGCAGGAAGGCGCCGCCGTGCACGAACACCACCACGGGCAGCGCGCTGGCCGGCGTGACATCGGGCGGCAGGTAGAGATCGAGCTGCTGGCGCGGATCCCCGCCGTAGGCCAGGCCCGCCACGCGCCGCACGCCGTCGGCGGGCAGTGCCGCGTGGACGGCGTCATAGATCTCGCAGACCTGCTTGCGGTTGCCCTGGATATCGCGCGCCCAGTCACGCCCCAGCGCGCGCATGGCATCGCGCTGCGCGGGCGAGAGGCCTGGCAGGGCCGGGTCACTCAGCCGGCTCTGCGGACCCGGCGGGCTGGCACCCTGGCTCATGCCGCGTCTCCGGCTTGCGAGTCCGCGGGCCGGTCTTCGTCCTTGGCCGGTTGCTTGCCATGCTTGGCGGCGAGCATGGCGGCGGGCGGGGTCACCACGAAGTGCGCCAGGCGATGGCGGTCGAAGGATTCGAGGTTGCGCTCCCAGGTTTGCGGCTCGTGCTCGGTATCGGTGGCGATGCGCTCCATCTCGGTGTAGATCTCGACGTTGTTGCCGTCCGGGTCCTTGAACACCAGGAACCAGTTGCCGCCCGGCCCATGCTGGCCGATGCCGCGCTCGATCACCACGCCGTGGCTGCGCGCCACGTCCACCGCGCGCTTCATCTCGTCCAGAGACTCCACGTAGTAGGAGAAATGCTCCAGGCCGGGGCGCGTGTAGCGCGGCAGGTCGTCGCGCTCGGCGCTGTCCTCGGGCAGGCGCGAGAGCGCCAGGTCGTGGTGGTCCTCGCCGGCGCGCAGGAAGACCATCTGGTCGGCGATGCGGTCCGAGACCTTGAGGCCCATCACTTCCGTATAGAAGCGGGTGGATTGTTCCAGGTCGCGCACCATCAGCACCAGGTGGCCCAGCTTGCGGGTACGTATCGGGTTCATGCCAGTCTCCTCCAGGTCGCCATGGCGATGCGTGTGGGCGCAGTGTGCCTGCGCCGCGTGCGCATTGGCACGGCGGTGGTGTTCAACGCGCCGCCAGTGCTTCCAGCGCCACTGCGTTCTCGATCGAGCCAATGCCTTCGACCCAGGCCACCATGTTGTCGCCGGGTTTGAGGAACACGCCGCGTCCCATGCCGACGCCATCCGGCGTGCCGGTGGCGATCAGGTCACCCGGCTGCAGCGTCAGGATGCGCGACAGGTAGGCGATCTGCTCGGCCACCGAGAAGATCATCTGCGAGGTATTGCCGTCCTGCATGGTTTCACCGTTCACGGTTAGCGACATGCGCAGGTTCTGCGGGTCGGCGATGCAGCCCGCCGGCACCACCCACGGGCCCATGGGGCCGAAGGTATCGAAGCTCTTGCCGCGGAACCAGTCGTGGGTGAAGGGATAGTCGGTGCGGCGGTTGAGGTCGCGCGCGCTGATGTCGTTGAAGACGGTATAGCCGGCGATGACCGATAGCGCGTCTTCCACCGGAACGTGGCGGCAGCGCTGGCCGATCACCACGCCAAGTTCCACTTCCCAGTCGAGCTTGGCCGTTTCCGGCGGCATCAGCACGGTCGCGCCGGTGGGGATCACGCTGGTTTCCGCCTTCATGAAGGCATAAGGCTGGCTCTCGCTGCGAGCTGCCAGTTTGGTGCCCATCTCATCGGCATGGTCGTAGAAGTTCGACGCCACGCCAAAGATGCGGCCCGGCTGGTAAGGCACGGCGTAGGTGGCAGCCGCATCCACCGCGGCGAGCTTGCCGCTGGTTGCCAGTTGTGCGGCGCGGCCGGCCATGTCGGCCAGCAATGGTGCGTGGTGCGCCCACCGCGCAAACACCTGGTTCATGTCGCCGGGCAGGCTGGCGGGATCGATCTCGCAAGCACGTCCGAGTGCGGCCAGGTCATACAGGGTATCTGCGACTACCAGGCCGGCGCGCTTGTCGCCGGCGAGTTCATAGGTTGCGAGGCAGTGCCAGTTCACCTTGTCTCCTTGTCATTTGTGTTCAGGGTGACGGAAAGCACTGGGTTTCAATCGCCATGCATTTCCGTCTATGAGAATACTTTAAATGCTACGTGTATACACGTCAACGTCTTCGTGATAATTTTGTTCAACACCGCTTCCAGGCGGATTCGATGACGGAGGAGAAAAGAAGATGGCTAGCGGATTGCATGGCGAACAGCAGGTACTGGTATTGACGCGACTGGCGCTGGACGCCGCGTGGCTGGCGGCGCAGGCGCCGCGCTATCGCTTCGTGGCGTGGAACGAGGCCGGCGACGGCGCGCGTGCCATTGCGCGCGCCGTGCTGACCAATGGCTCGACCGGCTTGTCGGCCGCGGAGCTGGCGACGCTGCCGGCGCTGGAGCTGGTGGCAAGTTTCGGGGCTGGTTACGAGAACATCGACCTGGCCGCGGCAAGGGCGCGCGGCGTGCGCGTGTGTCATGCCCCCGACACCAATAGCCAGGTAGTGGCCGACCACGCGCTCACCCTGATGCTGGCGCTGTCGCGGGGGATTGCCGCGCTCGATCGCGGCGTCAAGTCCGGCCAGTGGGAAAGCCTGCGCGCGCCGCGTCCGGGCGTGCGCGGCAAGACGCTGGGCATCGTCGGGCTGGGCAATATCGGCGGCAAACTGGCCGTGCTGGCGCAGGCCATGGGCATGCAGGTGGCCTACCTGCGGCGCGGCGCGCCGGCCGCGGGGCACTACGCGCCGTATGCCGATCCGATCGCGCTGGCGGCCGCAAGCGATGTGCTCGCGCTGACCTGCCCGGGCGGCGCGGCCACGCATCATCTGGTCGACGCAGCGGTGCTGCGCGCGCTAGGGCCGCGCGGCCTGCTGGTGAACGTGGCGCGCGGCAGCGTGGTGGATACGGTAGCGCTGGTCGAGGCGCTGGCGCGCGGGGAAATCGCTGGTGCCGCGCTCGATGTCATCGAGACAGAGCCATTGGTGCCGGCGGCCTTGCGCGCGATGGACCAGGTCATTCTGACGCCGCACCTGGCCGGCCGCTCCCCGGAAACCCGGGTGGCGCAGCACACGGCGCTGGTGGGCAACCTGGATGGCTGGTTCCTGCATGGCGAGCCGGTGCATCCGGTGGCGTTGCCAGCCTGAACGCGTCCCCGCGGCGCGGGGACGCAAGTTGCGGCGGGGCGCTTACAGGCCTTCGCGATCCGCCTTGAGGTCCGGGTTGCGCAGCGCCGGGCCGCCGCCGCCGCTGTTGCCTTCCTTGGAAGCGCCGCCCCAGCCGTGATCGGTCAGGTCGATGATGATGTCGTGCGGGTCGCGGTATTTCACTTCATAGAAGATGTTGCCCTTGACCGGCACTTCGCCCATGTAATAGCGGCCACCCGCTTCCTCCACGGTCTTGCGCGCCTCGGCGATGTCGTCGACCCACACGCCGATGTGGTGCAGGCCGACGAAGTCCTTGCCGCGCTCTTCTCCGGCAGCCTCGTCGCTCTTGTAGTTCAACAGCGCAATGCTCATGGTCCCGTCCGTCAGGTAGACGCCGCGCGCCAGCGAGGAGTCGGTCTCGCCGACTTTGCGAAAACCGAATGCCTTTTGGTAGAACTCGGCCGCGGCCCAGGGATCGGGGACGGACAGGGCGATGTGGCGCAGTTTGCTGGTCATGTTTGTGCTCCTCGTTTGGCGATTGACTATCGGCACGGCGGAATTGCCGCTAGTCGATATGTATACACGTAATGATAAGTGTATTCAATAGATAATGATTGGAACATTTTTAGTGCCAATTGGCGAGGCGAAGGGCGTGCCGCGTATAATTGCGCCCATATCCGGGGCAATGGCTGCCTTGCGATGCCCCAAGCCGGGGGCTCGCCATGCCGAACGCTTCGATCAAGGACCAGGACACAAGGACAACAGTGACCACCATTGCCGCCCAAATCAGCCAGAAGCTTGCCGATGAAATCATCGCTGGCACCTTGCCGCCTGGCGAGAGGCTCGAGGAACCCGCGCTGGCGGAGCGCTTCCAGGTGTCGCGCACGCCGGTGCGCGAGGCGCTGCGCCTGCTGGACGCGCGCGGGCTGATCGAGCTCGTGCCGCGGCGCGGCGGCGTGGTGGCCAATGTGGGCGCCGCGCAGCTGGCCGACATGCTGGAAGCGCTGTGCGAGCTGGAATCCCTTTGCTGCCGCATTGCCACGCAGCGCATGAGCGCCATGCAGCGCCGCCAGCTGGAGCTGCTGCACGAGCAGACCGAGGCCGTGGGCGAGCGCCGCGATGCGCAGGCATACCTGGAGCTCAACCATCGCTTCCACCAGCTGATCTGCCAGGGCACGCAGAACGAGACGCTGATGGCCGCGGTCGAGAACCTGCGCGACCGGCTGGCACCGTTCCGTGCCGCGCAGTCCGGCGTGGAGCGCCGCTTCGAGACCTCGCACCGGGAGCACCAGAAGATTGTCGAGGCGATTCTCGCGGGCCAGCCGGAGGAGGCCTACCTGGCGATGCGCAGCCACACCACGCGCCTCACGCTCAATGTGATGGAGCTGATCGAGGCGCAGCGCGCCGACGGTGCGGCCAAGCGCAATTAGGCACACATCCAGGCCAGCACCAAAGGCAGCAGCAAGGGCGCACCGTATCGTGCGCCCTTTTTTATTCGAAACGGCCGCGCGCGGCCTTGCTTCAGAATTTATGCGTGATCCCCAGCCCGACGCCGGTAGCGGAGTCGCCCGGCTTCAGGCCGGGCACGGAATTGCCGGAGAGGTTGTAGCGCGCCGTCGCGTGGTTCACCAGACGCGTCCATGCCGCCCACAGTTCGGTCCGCTTCGACAGCGTGTACCCGTAGCCCAGCGAAACCTGCCAGGCGCCGGAATCCGTGCCCGGCAGGCCGATGCCGCCTACCGCCGCCGTGCTGCTGCCGTGGGCGTTGCCGCCCGAGGTGTACGACGCGCGGAACTCATGCGCGCCGATGGCATGCGTGGCCGCGACCTGCCAGGCATCGCGCCGCACCGATTGGCCCGGCGCAGGCTCGTAGGAGAGCCGTTCGTAGGCGCCGCGCAGCTTGGTGCCGCCAAAGGCGTACACCAGGCCGAGCCGGTCCGCGTGGTCGCGCGAGCCGCTGTAGAAGTAGTCGCCGTGATACTCATGCCCCCATGCCACGTACCAGCTCTTGTCCTCATAGGACAGCAGGCCGGACCAGGCGATCGGGTTGGTGGTGGGGGTGCGGTCCTCGGGCATCGACAGGGCCAGCCGTGCGGAGACGCCGCCCCAGTGCGGCGTGCTGTATTGCACCAGATTCTTCTGGCGCCGGTCGAACGATTCTGGCGCGGCGCCGTTGGCGGCCGTGGTGAAGCCGTTACCCATGATGGAGTTCGAGGCAAAAATACCCGCGGTAAACGGGTCCACCTTGTACACGGAGACGAAGCGCAGCGGCATTTCCCACTGCCCCATCAGGATCTGGCCCCACGGGCTGCGCAAGCCTACACCGGTATTGCGGTCGCCGATCTGTGACGTGCCGGTGCCATCCATGCGCAGGTTGGTCTCGATCTGGAAGAAGGCTTCCAGCCCGCCGCCGAGCGACTCGCGGCCGCGAAAGCCCAGCACTGACAGATCGTTCGACAGGCGCGACACCGAAGCGGTACGGCCGTTGCCCGCGAGCCGCACCTGTTCCACGTTTTCCTTGATGAAGCCGTAAATCTGCACGCTGTCGCTTTGCGCCCGGGCGAGTTCGGGAACAGCACCGGCAAGGGCGGCCAGCGCGGGCAGGGCGGCGAAGCGAGAGATGGCGCGCGCGGCGCGCCGGCCAGGGCAGGGCGTGGTCATGGTGTCTCCTTATTGTTGAGGTACAAATAATATCTATTTGTAAACATACTGTAATATGTGTATACACTTAGTGCGAAGTGAGTGCAAAAAAGTGAAAAGTGTGCGGTGAGGCGCATTGTTAGCGCGCAGCGGTATCGACGCGATGGCAGCGGCATGGCTGTGGCACGTGGGAAGAGAAAAGAAGGAGAAAAGAAAAAGAAAGGAGGGGGCAAGCAGGGGAGCAAGCGGGCAGATCAGCGCTTGCGCCGGACCCGAGCGAGTGTCATTCGCACTCGCCGGAGCGCTGGCGCAACGTGGGTTTTTTCAGCACGGACGAGGCTGTTTTCTCATCGCATGGAGGCGGTGCGGAGGCGCTCGTTCCGCGGTTCCTGGCCATAAATTAAAGGCATCCCGAAGGCGGAATATTTCATTTTCGCCGCATGCCAGCCCTCTCCATACTGCGGCTGAACACTGCGCAAGAAAGGCCCCGAGCAAGCGGGTCGCGCATGACCAGGGCACCGGCAAGTGCCAGCCGGCGCAGCCAGCGCACATGCACACATGCACACATGCACGTGCAGCGCGGCGGCCAACCACAAAAGAGGAAGAGGAGAGGAAATGAGAAGAGCTGACAAGGTGTCGTATGCCCGGGCCATGGTGTCCTGCGCGTTGGCAATGGGGGGCGCGCAGGTCTGTGCCGAGGAGTCCTGGGTCAGGCTGTCAGGCTTCGTCGACATCAGCGTGGAGCGCCTCGCACAGTCGGGCAAGGGGGGCTCGGTGTATCGCGTGTCCAGCGGCCAGTTGAGCTCGTCGCGGATCAACTTCAGCGGGCAGGAAGTGCTCAGCAGCGACCTGAAAGCCATCTTCACCTACGAGCCACAATTCTCGGCCGATACCGGCACTGCGACAGCGCAGGCGCGCCAGTCGTTTGTCGGTCTGCACAGCAACAATTTCGGCGTGCTGACCATGGGCCGCCAGAACACGCCGTCATACTGGATCGCCGGCTACGCCGACCCGAGCTTCTCAGCCGATTACAGCATGGTCAGCAACATGCAGTTCTTCTACGCGGCCTACCGCGTGGACAATTCGATCCAGTACAACACGCCGCGCTTCTACGGGTTCATGGGGCGCTTCATGGTGACCACCGGCCTGGAGGACACCACCCGGGCCGGCCGCTACCTCAGTACCGGCCTCGAGTACCGCGACGACAAGCTTTACGCGGGCATCGTCAGCGACCTGCGTTACACGCGCAATATCTACAACGCCGGCAGCGTGCCTTCGGCGCGCGACAACTACGCCTCGCTGGCCTACAAGTTCGGCGATTTCGAGCCGACGCTGGTTTACCACACCTACAACGGCTACTACGCGTATCCGCCCTATGCGGACTTCCAGTCCAAAGGCTGGGATATCCAGATCGGTGCGCGCTACAGGCTCAACCCGTCGAACCGTTTCTACGCCAGCTTCGTTCATCGCAAGGACGACAACAACACCAAGCTGTCGGACGCCAACGGCTTCGTGCTTGGCTACATCTACAGCCTGTCCAAGCGCAGCGAGATCTACGCCACGTACGCTCACGTGCAGCACAAGCATGACAGCCCGATCCGCTATCCGGTCACGTTCTCGGCCTCACCGACCAGCCAGCAGAACCCGTCCGGCATGGCCATCGGCATTCGCCACGCGTTTTGAGCGCTCGGCCCGGACATGGTGGCCGGGAACGCGCCGCAGTCCGCCGGCAATGATGCGGCGGTCCTGGTCCGGCGGGAGAGGAAATTGTTGATACAAAAGGAGGAAGCCATGCTTCGAATCAGAACGTTCAGATCAGTCTTGGCAACAGGGACAGCGTCAGCGGCCATATTCATGATGGCCTGCGCAAACGCGGACACGGTGCAGGCAACGGCGGCGCCTGTGGCCTCCGCAACGCTGGGAACGCCGGTGACACCGGTGACACCGGTAACGCAGATGACGCCGGGCACGCCCAATGTTCAGGATCCCTATCTCGCCGCCTGGCTGCGGCTGACGCCCGATCGCTCGCCCGCGCCGCTCAAGCCGGGTGTCGACTATGGGATGGATCCGGCCACGGGACAGTTCGTCTGGCCGAAAGCGACGCCCGAAGTGCACAAGGGGCAGCGCTTCCCGGGTGAAATGACCGCATGGGACAAGAAGAGCTTTGCCAAGAACGTCGAGGTTCTGGCCTTCTATCCCGCCGTTGGCTCACCCTTCCATGCCTGGAACAACATTGCCGACTTCGAGGGGCGCCGTTACCTCTACATTCATGACCGGGACTATCTGCGGATCATGGACATCACGGATCCCGCCCATGGCAAGGTGGTCTATTCCAAGGGCGGCGTCTGGGGACCGAAAGGCTCGAGTGAGAACTACGATCCGCGCACCGTCGACGACTACCTGGGCGGCGCGACCATTGCCTGGAGCAAGACACTGGGCAAGCCGGTGCTCGTCGCGTCGTTTGAAATCGGACGCTACGGCCTGATGACTGACAAGACCCAGCAGCCTGACCAGGTCGCGGCGCAGCGTCGCTACAATTCGCTGAAAGGGTTCAAGGTCTTCGCCATGGATGGCCCGCTGCCAAGTCAGTGGCGGTTGCTGGCAACCCGCACCACCGACTACAGGCACCCCGATGCGCCGGTCGGGCAACAGCAGGGGTCCGGATCGCTCGATTCGCCTGAATACCATGGCGGCAAGTACATGATCCTGGCGTCGGCGCCGGATGACACGTATGGCCTGACCGAGTACCCCAACTATCTTTACTCGCCCGGCTATCAGGTCTGGGACATGTCCGATCCCGCGAATCCGACCTTTGTTTCCCAGATCTCGGTGCCGGGGCAAATCCTTGGTAACGAAGCCCACGAGCAGGCTTATCTGATGAATCAACGGGCTGGCAACCGTACCTCGTGGATGGGAGCGCGCATTCCGATCTTCCTGCCCAAGCCATTGGAGGACGGCGGCAAGATCGGCTTCGGCGCGATGGGTGGCCTCGGTCTTTATTCGTTCGACCTTTCCGACCCGGCAAAGCCGAAGGTGCTCGGCAACGTCAATACGCCGCCCAGCTTTGCCGGTACCGAGTACGACAACGCCGATGTCAGCCAGTACGCGCGCACGGGCTATGTCCTGACCGGCGGCTATCCGATGAACCGCGATTGCTATGAGCCATACAAGGACATCTTCGTCGTCGACGCACGCGATCCGTCTCACTTGAAGGTGGCCGGAAAACTGCCGCAGCCGCAGGTGCCGCAGGGGGCGTCATTCACGAGCTTCTGCCAGCGTGGCGGCAACTTCGGCCCGAAGCGCGCGAACTCCATCGGCCAGCCCGGCCAATGGCGCCAAGGCATCGTTCCCTATTCTTTCTACAATGCCGGCGTGCAGATTTTTGACGTCAGCCATCCGGAAAAGGCGACGATCGCTGGCTATTTCGTGCCCGCGCTGGCGGACGAGACGGAGTTGCCGAATTACACGCTCGGCAAAGGCGTGTTCGCGATCTACACCGAGTACGACCGCAATATCATCTGGGCCTTCACCGAGAACGGCGCCTACGCGTTGTCAACGCCCCTGCTTGGCAAGCCGGTCCTGGGCGCGTCCGCTACGCCCTGGCCGCCGCGCAAAGTTGCCGCGCGGGCGCGATAGCGGGGTCAAGCGATGGAAAAAGGGACGCCGCGGCGTCCCTTTTTCGTCGGATCAATGAAGCTGCCCGCAATCAGCCGGCCGCTTTCTCCTCCTGGTGGTAGCGCGTGGCGCGTTCCACTTCGTTCTTCGAGCCGAGGATCACCGACACGCGCTGGTGCAGCTTTTCCGGCTGGATGTCGAGAATGCGCTCATGGCCGTTGGTGGCCGCGCCGCCGGCCTGCTCGACCAGCATCGCCATGGGGTTGGCTTCGTACATCAGGCGCAGCTTGCCGGGTTTTTCCGGTTCGCGCTTGTCCCACGGGTACATGAAGATGCCGCCGCGCGTGAGGATGCGGTGTACGTCGGCCACCATCGAGGCGATCCAGCGCATGTTGAAGTTCTTGCCGCGCGGGCCCTCGTCGCCGGCCAGACATTCGTCGATATAGCGGCGCACGGGCGGGGCCCAGTGGCGCATGTTGGACATGTTGATCGCGAATTCCTTGGTGTCTTCCGGGATCTTCACGTCGGACTGCGTCAGCACGAAGCTGCCGGCCTCGCGGTCCAGCGTGAACATTTGCACGCCGTTGCCGACCGTCAGCACCAGCGTGGTCTGCGGGCCGTACACGGCGTAGCCGGCGGCGACCTGGCGGCTGCCGGGCTGCATGAAGTCGGTTTCGGTGACGGTCTGGCCCGGCTTGGGCATGTGCAGCACCGAGAAGATGGTGCCGATCGACACGTTCACGTCGATGTTGGACGAGCCGTCGAGCGGGTCGAACAGCAGCAGGTATTCGCCCTTGGGATAGCGGTTCGGGATCTCGTAGAAGCTGTCCATTTCCTCGGACGCCATGGCGGCGAGGTGGCCGCCCCATTCGTTGGCGTCGAGCAGGACTTCGTTGGCGATCACGTCCAGCTTTTGCTGGGTCTCGCCTTGCACGTTGCCGGTGCCGGCCGAGCCGAGGATGCCGGCGAGGGCGCCCTTGCTCACGGAGTTGGAAATGGCCTTGCAGGCGCGCGCCACCACTTCGATCAGGAGCCGCAGTTCGGGCTCGATCGTGTTGTGCTTGCGCTGCTCCTCGACCAGGTAGCGGGTGAGGCTGATGCGACTCATGGGGATTCTCCTTGAATGGCCGCAATTCTACATGGGCGCCAGCCCGCCAGGCCAATGCCACCGGCCCGTGGGGTACTGTCGGCGGGGGGGGGGGGGGGGGGGCCCCCCACCCGCCCCCCGGCCAGCCCGGCGCAGCCTTACGGCGCCAGCGCCTTGCTCACGATCTCGCGCACATCGCGGGACAGGTCGCTGGCCGCCGCCACCTGCTCCAGCGCGGCGCGCATGCGGTCGCGCAGCGGCAGGGCGTACTTCTGCCAGCGATCCATCACCCGCGCCAGGCGTGACGCCACTTGCGGGTTGATGGCGTCCAGCGCCAGCACCTGCTCGGCCCAGAAGGCGTAGCCCGAGCCATCCTCGGCGTGGAACTGCGCCGGGTTGGCCGCGCAGAAGCTGAAGATCAGCGAGCGCGCGCGGTTGGGGTTGCGCAGGTTGAAGGCGGGATGCTGCATCAGCGCGCGCACCGTGTCGATGGTGTGCTTGCCTTTGTGGCCGGCGCTTTGCGGCCCCACGGTACCGCGCTGCGTGCCTTGCAGCGAGAACCATTTGTCGATCACCAGCGGGTCTTGCTCGAAGCGCTGGTAGAAATCGGCCAGCGCGGCCTCGCGGCCGGGGGCAAAGGTGTTGACCATGGCGCTGAGCGCGGCGAAGCGGTCCGTCATGTTGTCGGCGGCCTTGTATTGCGCTTCGGCCAGCGCCTGCATGGCGGCGTCGCCGCTGTCGGCCAGGTAGCCCAGCGCCAGGTTGCGCAGCGCGCGCTTGCCGGCGGACACCGCGTCGGGGCTGTAGGCGAGCGGCGTGGCATTGGCCTCGAACGCGGCCAGCCAGTCGGCCTTGAGCGCGCGCGCCAGCGCTTCGCGCATGAACTGGCGGGCGCGGTGGATGGCGGCCGGATCGGCCACGCCCATGCGCTCGGCGAGGTAAGCCTCGGCCGGCAGCGTCAGGGCCTGCTCGCGGAAGGCGGGGCTGAGCTGCTGGTCGTTGAGCACGGTGCGCAGCGCGGCCACCAGCGCCGGGTCGAGCCGGAGCTCGCGGCCGGCCTGGCCCTGGGCCACCAGTTGCAGCAACGCGCGCGTGGTCAGGCGCTGGCCGGCCTCCCAGCGGTTGAACGGATCGCTGTCGTGCGCGAGCAGGAAGGTCAGCTGCGCTTCGCTGTACTCGGCGTCGATGATGACCGGCGCGGAGAAGTCGCGCAGCAGCGACGCCAGCGGCGGCTCGGCGCCGCGCGGCAGGTTGATGAAGCGGAAGGTCTGCTCGGCCTCGGTGAAATCCAGCACGCGCGTGGTGGCGCCGGGCTGGCTTTCGCCTTCGAGCTGCAGCGCAAGGTCGGCGCCGCTGGCGTCGATCAGGCCCAGTGCGAAGGGGATATGGAAGGGCAGCTTGTCCGGCGTGCCGGGGCGCGTCTCGATGCCGACCTTGGGACTCGTTTGCGACAGCGTCAGCGCCAGGGTGCCGGTGGCCGCATCCCACGCGGTGCGCACCGCGACCACCGGCGTGCCGGCCTGGCTGTACCAGCGGCCGAACTGCGTCAGGTCGCGGCCGTTGGCGTCGGCCATGGCGGCGCGGAAGTCGTCGCAGGTCACGGCCTGGCCGTCGTGGCGCTGGAAGTACAGGTCCATGCCCTTGCGAAAACCATCGCGGCCTAGCAGGGTCTGGTACATGCGCACGACCTCGGCGCCTTTCTCGTACACCGTCACGGTGTAGAAGTTGTTGATTTCCTCGTAGCTGTCGGGGCGCACCGGGTGCGCCATGGGGCCGGCATCTTCGGGGAACTGTACCTGGCGCAGCATGCGCACGTCCTCGATGCGCTTGACCGCGCGCCCGGATTCGGAGCCCATCATGTCGGCCGAGAATTCCTGGTCGCGGAACACCGTCAGGCCTTCCTTGAGCGAGAGCTGGAACCAGTCGCGGCAGGTCACGCGGTTGCCGGTCCAGTTGTGGAAGTACTCATGCCCGACCACGGATTCGATGTTGCCGAAATCGGCATCGGTGGCGGTCTCGGCATTGGCCAGCACGTACTTGGTGTTGAAGATGTTGAGGCCCTTGTTCTCCATCGCGCCCATGTTGAAATCGCCCACGGCGACGATCATGAAGCGGTCGAGGTCCAGCTCCAGGCCAAAGCGCTGTTCGTCCCAGCGGATCGAGTGGATCAGCGAATCCATGGCATGGCGCGTCTTGGGCAGGTCCTGCGGCTCCACCCAGACCTGCAGCAATTTCTCCTGGCCGGAGGCGGACTGGATCCGTTCCTCGATGCATTCCAGCTTGCCGGCCACCAGCGCGAACAGGTAGGCAGGCTTCTTGAACGGGTCTTCCCAGATGGCCTCGTGGCGGCCGTCGGGCAGCTCGCGCTCGCTGATCAGGTTGCCGTTGGACAGCAGCACCGGGTAGGCCGCGCGCTGTGCGCGCAGCGTGACCCGGAAGGTCGACATCACGTCGGGGCGGTCCAGGTAATAGGTAATCTTGCGGAAGCCCTCGGCTTCGCACTGGGTAAAGAAGTTGCCATTGGAAACGTAGAGGCCGGACAGCGACGTGTTGGCGGCCGGCTGGCAGGCGGTGACGATTTCCAGCGTGCCTTGCGCGGGCAGCTCGGGCAGCGTCAGGCTGTCGGGCGTCTGCTGCGCGCCTTCCAGCGGCTTGCCGTCGAGGCGAACCCCGAGCAGCTCCAGTGCCTCGCCCGCCAGCACCAGCGGGCCGGGCGCCTGGCGCGTGAAGCGCAGGATACTGGTGACCACCGTGCGCGCCGGGTCGAGCTCGAGGGTGAGGTCGACGTGCTCAAAAGCGAAGGCCGGCGGAGTATAGTCTTTGCGATGGACGGTAACGGGCGTGTCGGTGCGCAGCATGAAGGAATCCTGTCCTCTGGGGGCCACCTGGGGCGGCATGGTCGCCATGGTCACGGCAGGCGGGCAGGGTGGGAGCCGCTGCCGGGCCGCGTGCCACGGCACTGAAGAACCCATTGTAGCCAAGCGCGGGCGCCCCGGCTCGGGCGCGCGGCGCTGGTGGCCGACCGGGACGGAATTCCGCCGGCCCGGCACGGTCAGAGTCACACAATGGACAACGAATCGATGAGAGGCATGATGCCAAAACGATGGCTGGCAACGCTCGGGAAGCTGGCGAACCTCGGTCAGGATCGGGGCCGGATAGCCGGCGAAGGCTGGCGCGGTGGCCGCCTGATGGCGGGCGCGGCGCTGCTCGGCGTGGCGCTGCTGTCCGGCTGCGCCAGCACCGTCACCACCGAGGTGACGGCCTTTCGCCAGGGCGACTGGCAGAACGATCCGCCGCGCACCTATGCCTTCGATCGCACCAGCGGCCAGGAGCCGCAGCTCGAGGACCAGACCTATGAGCAGTGGCTGGCGCAGGCGCTCTCCGGAATCGGCTTCGAGCAGGTGGCCCGGCCGCAGGCGCATTACCTGGTCAGCATGGAATACGACAGCAACTCGCGGCTGATGCGGATCCAGGAGACCAGCTACGTCGACCCATGGTCCCCCGGCCCTTACTGGGGGCCGTATTATCGCCCCTGGGGCCCGTACGGCTGGGGTGGCCCGGGTTACTGGCCGCCGGTGACCACGGTGCGCGATGTGCCGGTCACCCAGTCCACGCTGCGCGTGTTCTTCAAGGATGCCGCCAGCGGCCGCCGGGTCTACCAGGTCACGGCGAACCACCGCGCGGAGGGGTCGTCCCTGCAGGCGGCGATGCCTTACCTGATCCGCAGCGCCTTCGTGCAGTTCCCGGCGGACAGTGGCCGGCCAAGGCGGGTGACATTGCCGCTGGACCCGAATGACAAGTAGCAGGTGGCAAGCCACATGCAAGGCACAAGCAAGGCATTGCCTGTGCGGTGGTAAAAACTGAATTGCCCGGCGAAAAGCCTTGAATCCCCGGATGCCCCGGTGGGAGGGGCTTCGCGCCGGGCTTGGGTGAGCTAGAATGACGGCTCGATTTTTCGGCCCGAGCCGCCGGAGCCCGTCTTTGAAAGCTGCAATGGAAGATTCCGGCAAGCCACGCCGGATACGACCGGCGCAGCCTCGGCGGGCACTGGCAGGGCCACTTCCTGGACGAGCATAATGACCAGCAAGACCGGCGGTGATGCACCGCAACATGCCCCCAACAGTCCTGAAGCGCAATTGCGCCTGGCCGCGCTGGAATACCACCGCAGCCCGACCAAGGGCAAGATCCAGGTAAACGCGACCAAGGCGCTGTCCAACCAGCGCGACCTGTCCCTGGCCTACTCCCCGGGCGTGGCCTACGCCTGCGAGGAGATCGCCAAGGATCCCGCGATGGCCGCCGAGTACACCTCGCGTGGCAACCTGGTGGCAGTGATCACCAACGGTACCGCCGTGCTCGGCATGGGCGACATCGGTCCTCTGGCCGGCAAGCCGGTGATGGAGGGCAAGGGCTGCTTGTTCAAGAAGTTCGCCGGCATCGACGTGTTCGACATCGAGCTCGATGCGCACGACCCGGACAAGATCGTCGAGATCGTGGCCGCGCTGGAGCCGACGATCGGCGGCGTGAACCTCGAAGACATCAAGGCGCCCGAGTGCTTCTACATCGAGAAGAAGCTGCGCGAGCGCATGAACATCCCCGTCTTCCACGATGACCAGCACGGCACCGCCATCATCTCGGGCGCGGCGCTGCTCAACGGCCTGAAGGTGGTCGGCAAGGATATCGCCAAGGTCAAGCTGGCGGTCTCGGGCGCCGGCGCCGCGGCCATCGCTTGCCTGGACACCATGGTGAGCCTGGGCGTGACCCGCTCGAACGTCTCGGTGGTGGACTCCAAGGGCGTGATCTATGTGGGCCGCGACGCCAACATGGAACCCAACAAGGCGCGCTACGCGCAAGACACCTCGAACCGTACCCTGGCCGATATCGTCAATGGCGCTGACGTGTTCCTGGGCTGCTCGACCGCCGGCGTGCTGACCGCCGAGATGGTCAAGACCATGGCCGACAAGCCCATCATCCTGGCGCTGGCCAACCCCGAGCCGGAAATCCGCCCGGAAGTGGCCAAGGCAGCGCGCCCGGATTGCATCATCGCCACCGGCCGCTCGGACTACCCGAACCAGGTCAACAACGTGCTGTGCTTCCCGTACATCTTCCGTGGCGCGCTGGATTGCGGCGCCACCAAGATCACGGAAGCCATGAAGCTGGCTTGCGTCAAGGCCATCGCCGACCTGGCCGAAGCCGAGCTGAACGACGCCGTTGCCGCCGCCTACGGTGGCCAGGAACTGAAGTTTGGCCCGGACTACATCATCCCGACGCCGTTCGACCAGCGCCTGATCGAGAAGATCGCGCCGGCAGTGGCCAAGGCCGCAGAGGAGTCCGGCGTGGCCACCCGTCCGATCAAGGACCTGGAAGCCTACCGCCAGCAGCTCACCCAGTACGTCTACCACACCGGCCTGATCATGAAGCCGGTGTTCACGGCAGCCAAGGCCGCGCCCAAGCGCGTGGTTTATGCCGAGGGCGAAGAAGAGCGCGTGCTGCGCGCGGTGCAGACCGTGGTGGACGAAGGCCTGGCCCGTCCGATCCTGATCGGCCGCCCGCACGTGATCCAGATGCGCATCGACAAGGCGGGCCTGCGCCTGAAGGCCGGCACGGACTTCGAGCTGATCAACCCGGAAGACGACCCGCGCTACCGTGCCTACCACGAGGCCTACCACACCCTGCGCGGTCGCGACGGCGTCACGCCGGACGTGGCCAAGGTGATGCTGCGCCGCTCCAATACGCTGATCGGCACCATGCTGATGCATATGGGCGACGCCGACGCGATGCTGTGCGGCACCGTGGGCCGCTTCGAAGCCCACCTGGAGCACGTGCGCGACGTGATCGGCATGGCGCCGGGCGCCAAGGTGTTCGCCGCGATGAACGCGCTGATGCTCGAGAAGTACACGCTGTTCATCACCGACACCTTCGTCAACGACGATCCCACCGCCGAGGAGCTCGCCGCCATCACGCAGCTGGCCGCCGAGGAAATCGCGCGTTTTGGCCAGCATCCGAAGGTGGCGCTGATGTCGCACTCGATGTTCGGCTCGTCGGACCGCCCGTCGGCCAGGAAGATGCGCGCGGCCCAGGAGATCCTGGCTCGCGAAGCGCCGCACCTGGAAGTGGAAGGCGAGATGCAGGGCGACGCCGCCCTGGTCGAGGACGTGCGCCGTCACTTCCTGCCGGGCACCAAGCTGGCCGGCAGCGCCAACCTGCTGGTCATGCCGACGCTGGATGCGGCCAATATCGCCTTTAACCTGCTCAAGATCACGGGCGGGCAGGGCGTCACCATTGGCCCGATCCTGCTGGGCGCGGCCAAGCCGGTGCACATTCTCAACCCGCAAGCTACCACCCGCCGCATCGTCAACATGACGGCGGTGGCGGTGGCCGAAGCCAACGCGGTGCGCTGATCCGGCGGCGCGGCCGGCTTGCCGGGCGCCACCCAATGAAAACGGGGCTCCTTTGGAGCCCCGTTTTTTTGACCGGCTTGTGAAGCAGTTCCGCCGGCCCGGAAAACCTGTCCTGCCCTGATCCTGTTGCCGCTATGCCGCTATGCCGCTATGCCGCTATGCCGCAATGCCGCTATCGTCGCTATTGCAGCATGTTGTACTGCTCGCGCATCACAACGATGATGGACTTGGCCGCGGCCAGCCGGGTTGGCAAATGGTCCTCCTCCTCGCGCGGGAAATCGACTTCCGCGCTCCAGTTGCAACCGGTGTGGTCAGGCTGGTGAACTCGCATGGCATGCAGTTCGCACTCGCCGCACTCAGGATTGTTGTTGAGGAACTGGTTCAGGATGGCCATCAACTCCGACCGTGTCTTTGCATCACGCCGCATGAGTCACCTCGTCCGTTGCCGTCTTGTTGCCTGGAACCTAAATCTAGGTACGCAGGCGCAGGCCCGCCAATTGAATCGCTCTATTAAGCAGCGGCTTTCGATCCCGAATTCCGGTAGTTTGTCTCTATCGCACCGCAGCAAATCCATGCTGCGTCGCGGCACTGCCGAAACCAGCGGCGCTCAATCCGGTCGAACCGCCATGGTGCGGCGCGCCGCGATCCGGCGGCGAGGCGCCCTTCGGCGCCATGGCACTCGCGCGAACCCGACGACCCGGTGGCCATCCTCAATGCCGTCCTCAAGGCAATCCCGATGCTAAAGAATCTCTGGTACGTGCTGGGCCATTCAACGGATGTGCGTGCCGAGCCTGTCATGGTGACCGCGCTTGGCCAGAAGCTGGTGCTGTTTCGCGATAGCGCCGGCCTGGCCTGCGCGCTGTCCGATGTCTGCGCGCATCGGGGTGGATCCCTCAGCCATGGCCGCGTGGTGGCCGGCGACGTGGTGTGCCCGTACCACGGCTGGCGCTACGACGGCAACGGCATCTGCACGCATATCCCGGCCCAGCCGGGACTGCGGGTACCTACCCGGGCGCGGGTGGACGCTTACCCGACGGTGGAGCGCTTTGGCTGGGTTTGGGCCTTCCTGGGCGACCTGCCGCCGGCGCAGCGGCCACCGCTGCCGGATCTGTCATGGGTCGAGGATCCCCGTTTCCGGCTGGTGCGCGGGCATTTCGACTGGGATGCCAGCTGGGACCGCGTGATGGAGAACGGCCTGGACTTTGCCCACGCGCCATTCGTGCATGGCACGGCTTTCGGCGACCCCGCGCATCCCGAGATCGACGACTTCACGGTAGAGGCAGGCGAGTGGCAGGGCGAAGCGCGCATGCGCATGTACCGCCCGCGGCGCCGCTCATGGCCTGCGTGGCTCGCGCGCGGGGCAGCGGGTGGCCGGGTGCCGGTCTACACCACGCCGGGCTACCACTTCTCCGGGCCGTGCACCACGCTGCGGCTCGAGCCCCGTCCCGGCTGGGAGATCCGCATCGTCTCGGCGCACCTGCCGGTCGACGCCAAACGCACGCGCACCCTGTGGATGATGGGCCGTACCTTCATGAAGAGCGCGCTGCTTGACGCGCGCACCCGCCGCAGCAACCTGCGCATCTTCGAGCAGGACCACGCCGTGCTGTCCCGGGTTTGCCCGCAGCACACGCCCGACGACTGGCGGGAGGAAGTGTCGGTGCGCTCGGATGGCTTGCAGATCGCCTTTCGCAAGACGCTCAAGGCGCTCGAAGCGCGCGGCTGGGAGATCGACCTGGCCCGCATGGCCAGCGAGTTCGCGGGGCGCAAGGCGTGCGCGATTCCATGCCCGGCACGGCGTGAATCGTCGGCCTGGGCCATCGCCGGCGTGCCGACCCGGGGAGGCGGCTGAGCGTACTGGGCGTCCACCTGCGGCGGCTACCTGACGCCGGGCGTGCCGTGCACCTTCACGCCGGCGATGGCGGTGGACTGCTAAGCGCAGCGGCCCGCGGGATCGGCAACCGCCTGACGCCCGCGTTTGCCGGGAGCGAACACCATCAGGCTGAGCAGGGCAAGGACCCAGGCGCCGATCCCGCCATACAACATCACCCAGCCAAAGCCATGGACCAGCGCCGCATGCAGCGCGGCGCCGGACACGTCCAGGGCAGGCAGTTGCGCGAAGGCGTCCCCGGGCGCATCCAGGTTGCCCGCGGCAATGCGCTGCGCCAGCGCGCGCAACCGCAACGCATCGAACGCGCCCGGAAAGGCACGCTTCAGATACGAAGAGATCCCCGCGACCAGGATGAATCCCATCAACGCGATATTGACCGCCAGCGAGATCATCCGCGCGCTCATGTCGATGCCGGACGCCATGCCCGCGCGGCTGCTGGGGACCGAGCCGGTGGTGGTGTTGGTCACAGGCGTATTGGTGATGCCCAGGCCGATGCCGGCCAGCAGCGAACCCGGCAGCAGGGTGAGCCAGCTTGCCTGCGCCAGGCTGCTGCCGAGCTTCATCAGCATGAAGCCCAGCCCGATCGTGAACAAGCCCAGGGGAATGACCGTGCCGGCCCCGTAGCGCAGCGCGAGCCGCTCCCCCAGCGGCGGAAACACCAACGTGGGCAGCGTGTAAGCCAGCAAGGACAAACCGGCGGCCACGCTGCCGTAGCCCAGGCCGCCGTGGAAATAAAGCGGCAGGTAAATCATGAACGGCCAGAAGCTGAAGTTCATGCCCATGGAGCCAAGCAGCGCGCCCGAGAAGTCCCGGCTGCGGAACACCGAAACATCGAACATCGGATGCGGATTGCGTTTTTCCGCGAGCAGGAACGCCACGACGCTGGCCGCCGTCGCGGCCGTCATGCCGATCGCGGCGGCGCGGGAAACGCCGGCCTCCGGCCCCTGCGTGATAAGGTAGGCCAGGCCGAAAACGGCCAGCGACAGCGTGACGATGCCCGCGACATCGAGCTTGCCCGCCTGCGGATCGCGCGACTCTTGCACGCCCGCGAAGACCAGCGCCAGGGTCAGGATGGCCAGCACGACGTGCACCAGAAACACCCATTGCCAGCTGGAGACGGCAACGATCATGCCACCCACGATGGGCCCGAAACCCAGGCCGATCCCGAACACGATGCCCCACGCGGCAAAGGCCTTGCTGCGTTCCTTGCCTTGCTGGAACTGATGCGACAGGATCGCCACCAGGCAGATCAGCATCGCGCCGCCGGCCATGCCCTGGAGGAACCGGCTGGCAATCAGCACGGCGGCGCTTTGCGCCAGGCCGCAGACCAGGGAGGCGACGGCGAACAAGGCAATGCCGAGGATGAACATGCGCTTGCGGCCAAAGCGGTCGGCCAGTGTGCCGGCCGCCATCAGCACCGTGGTGCAGGCGATGGTGTAGGCATTCATGATCCATTGCATGTCCCCGAAGCCAGCGTGCAGGACGTGCTCAAGGGTGGGCAGTATGACCGGCACACTGGAGATCTCCAGGCCGAACATCAGCGCGGCCAGGCAGACGGCGGCCAATGCCATTTGGTTTTTACGGGAATGAGTGAGGCGCATCGAGGGTGCTTTCCAGGCGAATCCGGTTGCGGGGAACGGATGGCGTCGTGCTCGACGCCGGTCTTGGCGCACATTGTGAGCGAGTCCTCGCCATGATAGAAATGATCTAATTTCTTCCGATTCATTAACGATCATCATAAATAAGGGACCATGGATTTCGATCCGACACTGTTGCGGGCCTTTGTCGCCGTCAAGGAAACCGGCGGCTTCACGCGCGCGGCGCAGCGGCTGCACCTGACGCAGTCCGCGGTCAGCCATCAGATCCGGCGGCTCGAAGAGCAGGTGGGCCGGCCGCTGCTGCACCGCACGACGCGCACCCTGACCCTGACCGAGGACGGCAACGATTTTCTCCAGCACGCGGAGCAGATCCTGGCCTCGCTCGATGCTCTTTCGCGCCGGTTCCGGCCCTCTCCCGTTTGCGGTGTGGTGCGCTTCGGCGTGCCGGAAACCTTCCTGGGCGAGCGGCTTCCGCAACTGCTGTCGCGGTTCGCCCGGGCATTCCCCGCGGTGCGTCTCGATGTGAACGTGGGCACGTACCTGGACTTGCGCGCGATGATCAAGGCCGGCGAACTGGATCTTGCCGTGGTGTTGTCGGCGCCAGGCGGCGAGGGCGGCACGGTGCTGCAGCACACGCGGTTCGTGTGGGCCGCCGCCCAGGCCTTCGAGGTCGCACCGGGTGCGTCGTTGCCGCTCGCGTTGTCGCCCTCGCCCTGCGTCAACCGGCAGGTGGGCGTGGCGGCACTGGAGGGCACCCCCATACCGTGGCACGTGGCGTTTACGTCGCCAAGCCAGGAGGGCATCCGCACTGCGGTACTGGCGGGGCTCGGCGCCTCGGTGCAGATTCGCGGCGACCTGAAGCCGGGGATGAAGGTGATCGATGGCCAGTACGGCTTGCCAGCGCTGCCGGCGGCGGATTTTGCGCTGATCTGGCGCGATGGTGAGAAGACGCCGGCCGCGCGCGAGTTCGGGCGGTTGCTGGTGAGCCTGCAGGCGCCGCCCAAGCCCGGGCGACGGCGCAAGAATCCCTAGCGCCCGCGGCGCCGCGCGCTATGCCGCGTCGGGTCGCGTCGGGAACCCATGCCCGCGCGAGGCCCACGCAATCAGCAGCCCAACAAGCAACAACGCAAGCAGCGCCCACGGGAACGCGCCGACGCCGTGCGTCTCCAGCAGGACGCCGCCGACGATGCCGCCGGCTGCGATCGCGAGGTTCCAGGTGGTGACGAGCATCGATTGCGCGACATCGGTGCCAGGCCCCGCCGCCTCGGCGGATGCGGTCTGCAGCAAGGCGGGGGCGCCGCCGAAGGTCAGGCCCCAGGTCACGACGGCCAGATAGACCACGGCCGGCTGGCTGCCGCCGATGGCGAGCGCCAGCGAGGCCATGGCGAACAGCGCAAGGCTTGCCAGCACCAGCACGCGCAGCAGGCGGTCGATCAGCAGGCCGCTGACCCACACGCCGCCCAGCGACCCCACGCCGAACACCAGCAGCACGATATCCACCTGCCCGGCCAGCCCGGCTGGCACGAGAAAGGGCACGACATAGGTGTAGAGCATGTTGTGGGCCATCACCCATAAGGCCAGTACGCCCAGGACTGGCCGCACACCCGGGGTCGCGAACACCCGGCGCACTGGCATGTGCTTGCCCGCAGCGTGGCCAGCGTAATCCGGCGCCCTCAACGCGAACCACGCCATCACGGCCAGCGCCAGGACCGACATCGCGCCAAACGCGGCGCGCCGACGCCGGCCACGGCCAGTGCGCGGCCCTTGAGGTGATCCGGCACCATGCGCCGCGCATAGCCCGCGAGCATGCCCCAGATCAGGCCGCCCGCCATGCCTGCCAGCAAGCGCGCCACCAGTGCCACTACGTAGCCGGGCGCCAGGGCGGTAATCGTATTGAAGGCCAGCAGCCCGGCCAGCGCGGCCAGCAGCAATGGCCGGCGGCGCCAGCCTTGCGTGGCCGCTGTGCCGCGATGGCCAGCCGGCCGGGATCGGGCTCGGCTGGCCAGCATGGTGACCAACACGCTGGAGCCGCAGGTGTGTTTCGCCGAGCAGGGCCTGGGCATCGCCTGCGTGCCGGATATTTCCATCCGGCGCCAGCTGGACGAAGGCACGCTTGTCAGCGTGCTTGACGACTACAACCAGGACCGCACGATGCTGCGGGTGCTGTGGCCGTCCAGCCGCCAGCTGTCACCCAAGCTCAGGGCCTTCGTGGACTTCATCGCCGGGAGCCTGCTTGCCGCCTGAGCACCGCGCGCCGGCGCACCATAAAAAAACCCGCCACAAGCGCGGGTTGGGCGGGTTGGGC
>NZ_JBXASU010000062.1:0-45455 GCF_058809705.1 Cupriavidus sp. MPR-AND1C
ATACAGGGGAGTGGGTTGGGTTTATGCAGATGCTCCCTAGATACAAGAAGAACGACGGCTATTCGCTTGATGCAAAATGCGTATCAATTGCAATCGGTGATAAAAAAAACGTTATGACAACAAAATTTTGCGCTCCAAATACGTATTCAGGTAGCAATCTTATTGAAAAATATAAGGATCTAATTTTGAGAGCTAGACTTGCCAAATAAATAGGTCAGTAGAGAGAGGTGACGTACAACCTGGTGATGGCCCACGCTTCTGTGGGCGCGACCTGATCCATCTTACGTGGCGTAACGGCTACCGGGATTATGGGATTTTTCGTGCAAAGGACTTTACGACCGATCCTAACCCGCTTCTTCTTCAATCCGACTCGGACGTGGCAGCAGATTCGGGGGGTTATTTTTGGGCCATGACTAGTATTAACCGGAAAGCGGACATAGGTTCAAGAGACGAAGATGTTCGCGCCTGCTTTAGTTCGGTTGGTGGTGCAGGTGGTTTTGAAGAGCGCAAGCAGTTTTTCGGCTACGCCTATTTTATTCTTGGTGATGGAGAGAGCATGCCCACAGCGGGGGGGCTGTTGCGCCAAACGGAGGGGAATCCATGATTCGTCGCATTATCGCAACATTCGGGCTGCTCTTATGCTCGATGGCCTATGCGCAATCGGCAGCCGACGCGGCTCGTCTCCGCAGCATCGGAACCAATCGTACTTCCCCCAAAGTGGAAGCGCAATGCGGCATGTCATTGCGTACTCCAGCTTTGAAAAGCGTCTCTGATCAAATAATCGGGTTCGGTTGCACCAGTTCATATAAGAACGGTGGCCATGCCGTCATGGAAATGGGCTTTGGCTACGATCCGAACTTCGACCCCCGCGGGGGCGATTACGTTGCCTTCGTCGTCGAAGAGATCGGTATCGAAAAGAAATTGGCCGCTAGAGGCGATAGCATATTTCGAAAGAAACCCGGTGATAGCCTGCCGACCCTGGAAACGGGTGCAACATTCAAAGAGTCGAACTGCAACGATCCCGTGATAAAAACTCAGGTAACTCCCGTCCGGGGCGGCAACTGGCACGGCTGGGTCGCTGAGGAAACCTTTGCCAAAGCGCGTGGACGATGCAAGCCAGAGAAGGAATACACATCACGCTACCGCTGCATTCGTGCCATGGTTGGCAACGATAAGATGACCGCCCAATTAGATGGCGTGTGTCTGCTACGGAAGCGCGAGCTTAGCCTGGAAAATGGATTCAGCTACGACCTATTTATGGAAATGCTTGGGACGATTCGTTTCATGGAGGAGTAACTACATAAGTCGGTCGTATATGGAATTTACGCTAAGCAAGCTTGCTGACAATGCTTGGAAATGCCAGTGGGCGGGTACGAGTAAGCCTACGGCGGGGGCTGTTGCGCCAAACGAAGGAGGATGAATGATTCGTCGCATTATCGCAGCGTGTGGGCTGCTCCTATACTCGATGGCCTATGCGCAATCGGCAGCCGACGCGGCTCGTCTCCGCAGCATCGGAACCAATCGTACTTCTCCCAAAGTGGAGGAGCAATGTGGCATGTCATTGCGTACTCCAGCTTTGAAAAGCGTCTCTGATCAAGTGATTGGGTTCGGGTGCACAAGTTCATATAAAAACAAAGATTATTCCATCATGGAGATGGATTTTCAATACGATCCGAACTTCAACCCCCGTGGGGGTGATAGCGTTGCCTTCATCGTCGAAGGGATCGGTATAGAGAGAAAATTATCCGATAAACGCTTCAGTATATTTCGATTGAAACCCGGTGATAGCCTGCCGACCCTGGTAAAGGGTGCGGCATACGAAGAATCAAACTGCAATGATCCGGTGATAAAAACTCAGGTAACCCCTATCAAGGGCAGCAACTGGCACGGCTGGATTGCTGAGGAAACCTTCTCTAAAGCGCGTGGACGCTGCAAGCCAGTGAAGGAGTACACATCACGTTACCGCTGTGTTCACGTCATGGTTGGCAACGAAAAAATGACGGCCCAATCAAGTGGTGTTTGCCTGCTGCGCAAGCGCGAGCTTAGCCTGGAAAATGGCTTCAGCTACGACCTATTTATGGAAATGCTTGGGACGCTCCGTTTCATGGAGGAGTAAATGCATAAGTCGATCGTACATAGAATTTACGCTAAGCAAGCTTGCCGACAATGTTTGGAAATACCTGCGGGCGGGTACGAGTAAGCCTACGGCGGGGGCTGTTTCGCAAAAACGGAGGAGGATCAATGATTTGTCGCATTATCGCCGCATTCGGGCTGATCATAGGCTCGATGGCCCATGCCCAATCGGCATCCGAAGCGGCTCATCTCGGCAGCATAGGAACCATTCGTACTTCCCCCGAAGTGGAGGCGCAATGTGGTATGTCATTGCATACACCAGATTTTAAAAATGTCGCTAATCAGACGATTGGGTTCGAGTGTGCCGGTTCATATAAAAACACTCGTTATGCCGTCATGGCGATGGGTTTTGAATACAATCGAGACATCGACCCACGTGGGGGTGATAGAATTAATTTCTTTATCGAAGAGATTGGCATAAAAAAAAAGATTGCCGCTAGAGGTAACAGCACATTCAGATTTAAACCCGGGAGTAGAATGCCGACCTTGTCGGCGATTTCAGTATACAAAAAATCAAACTGCAATGATCCGGTGATAAAAACTCGGGTAACCCCTATTCAGGGTGGAAACTGGCACGGCTGGATTGCTGAGGAGACCTTCGTCAAAGCGCATGGACGTTGCCGGCCGGCGAAGGAATACACATCACGCTACCGCTGCGTTCATGCCATGGTTGGCAACGAAAGAATGACGGCCCGATTAGATGGCGTGTGTCTGCTAGGCAAGCGTGAGCTCAGCCTGGAAAATGGATTCAGCTACGACCTTTTTATGAAAATGATTGGGACGCTCCGTTTCATGGAGGAGTAACTGCACAAGTCGGGCGTATTCGGAATTTATGCCAAGCAATTTTGGAAAAACCTGTCGGCGGGCAATTTCGCCTCCTGGTCCCCTGATCCGCTTTTGTCCGGTGGGTGGTGCGGGTAGTTTTCCGGAACGTCGGCAGTGTTTGGGCTACGCCTACTTATTCCTGGTGATGGAGCGAGTCTGCCAACGGCGGGGTGGCTATCGTGTCAAGCGGAGGAGGATCCATGATTTGTCGAATCATCGCAGCATCCGGGTTGATCATATTATGCTCGCTAGCCCATGCCCAATCGGCAGCCGATGCGGCTCGTCTCCGCAGCATCGGAACCATTCGCACTTCCCCCGAGGTGGAAGCGCAATGTGGAATATCATTTTATGTTCCGGCTTTGAAAAGCGTCGATGATAATATGATTGATATTAGATGTAGCGGTTTATATAAATTTGAGGGCCGTGCGAACATGGAAATGTATTATAGATACAATGCTAACGAAAATTCTAACGTAATAAATTCTTTTGATTTTTTCATCGAAGATGTTGCTATCGAGCATAATTTTATAGCAAGAGGCATTAGCGTTTTTCAATTAAAACCGGGCGATCGTATGCCGACCTTGTCAGAGGATGCGGCACAGCAAAGATCAAATTGCAATGATCCAGTGATAAAAACTAGGGTAACCCCCATCAAGGGCGGGAACTGGCGCGGATGGGTTGCTGAGGAAACCTTTGCAGAGACGCCTGGGAGTTGCGTGCGAGAGAAGAGATACACATCACACTATCGCTGCATTAGAGTCATGATTGGCAACGACAAAATGACGGCCCATTTGGATTCCGTATGTCTGCTACGCAAACGCGAGCTTAGCCTGGAAAATGGATTCAGTTACGACCTATTTATGGAAATGCTCGGGACGCTCCGTTTCATGGAGGAGTGACGCTAGAAGTTAGGTTGGGTGAACTGAATTGATATTTAAAAGAGCACGTATCATTTGCCGATTGCCGTGGCTGTTCTATGCGGAAAATCTATGTGCCACATTTCGACGGAGTGAAACATGCGATCTCCCATTCGCGTTGGTGATGCATTGGAAAACGGCGGTTCGGTAACAACCGCCTCGTCGGACATGATGTTCATGGGCAGGCTTCTGGCGTGCCAGGGTGACGAGGCGCACTGTGCGCGGCATGGGAGGACGACGATTGCCGAGGGCAATGTCTCGTTTCCCGGCAAAGGCGGCAGGGCGGTCGCGATGCACCATCACCGCTGCGCGTGCGGCTGCCGGCTGCTTTCGTCGCTGCAAAACGTGAGCATCGCTTGACGATGGCGGTGGATCTGTCGGCGGTGGGCTTGCCGAGTGCGTACCCCACGAACAAGCCGCGCCTTGTGCCGTGGCTTATCGGCTGGGTGTTGTGCTGCGGGATTGGTGGCGCGGCAGCGCTGTTGTTGTGGCCGGCAGGCGCGCCGGCGCGCGGTCCGTGGTTCTGGTTCAGCGTGGTGGGCCTGCCCAATGGCTTGTTCCTTTTCACGCTTGGCATTGCGCGTGCCGGATATGAGGCGATCTGGTTCCGGGCGCATTACCGGAACATGCACCGGCGCAAATGGCTGAGTCAGCGCGTGCGCCATGCGCAGCAGCCATTGCAGGTGCTCGGTATCGGGTATTGCCTGCCGCTCAGGGGCGAGCCGCTTTCGGCTGCCCTTGTCGGGACGAGGATCTTGATGGAGGCGCAGTCGCCGCGCACTGGTACCGGAACGATCGTGCATGGCCGGTTTGCGGATGACGATCCGCTGTTTGCGCAAGCGGCAGCGGAAGCGGACGACGAGGAGCCGGCGCCGCCGACGGATGAAGACATGGCGCAGGCTGCCGGGCAGCAGCCGAGCGTTGCGCCTGCGCCCGCGCGTGAAGAGATTGCGCCTGTCGTGCGGATGCTTGCCCAGACCCTCGGCACGCTCGGCCCAAGCCTGCATGCATTGTCGCAGTACGGCGCGCTTTACGCCCCCGCCGTGCGGGTGCTGGCTTCTGCCGGGGGCGCCGATATTGGTGTGCAACAGGTTCGCCACGCCCTGCGGATTGCAGGGTTGCCTGCGCTTGAGTGCATCGCGGTGCCGGCCAGCACTGGCCTGCTCGTTGCCGACGCGTGGCTCGACGCTGGCGAGAAGCGGCCGCTGCTGGTGATCGCCGCGCAGTGGCACGATGCGCCGCCCGCTGGCAGTACCGAAGGCGGCGTCGCCGTACTGCTTGGTCCCGGTGTGTTTCTGCTACCTGAGCCGGTCAGGGTCGTGGCGACCCTGCACCGGCCCGTTGCAGGCGGGCTGGATGCGCTCGCCGATGTGCTGGCGAACGCCGTGATGTGGGGCAACGCCGAAGCCCCGGCCGTCAATCCCGCCTGGATCAGCGGGCTGGATGCCTCGCACGATACGGCTCTGCTGTCCGCGCTCGGCGGGGCTTCGCTGAGCGGCGTCACTATGCTGGAAACGCAGCGCCGGCCCGATAGCCTCGTCGGTTGCGCGGGTGCCGCGGGCGGCTGGCTGTCGATCGCCGCCGCCGTTGAGTCGGCAAGTGCGGGCCCGCACCTGATCGTTCACACGCCCGGGCACACACAAACCGCGCAGGCCGCCATCCTCTACGTGAGCCCAGCAACCGAGCCCGCAACCGACCCCGCCAAGCCGCATGACGAATCCAACGAATAACCTCAAGGCACTCGCACCGCGCGAGGCATCCTCCGGCGCATCCGGCACCCTGGCCACCTGGGGGCTGGTGATGGCTGCGGTCGCGTTGGCCGCACTCGCGCTCGGTCTGGTCTGGCTCAGGGGCGATCAGTTCAATGTGCCGACGCTGGACGGCAAAAAAACGGCCTCGATCTGGATTCTCGCCGTACTGGCTGGGGTCTTGATCCTGCATCCCGTGGCACTGGGGCTGGGCGCATACAGCGTGGCAGGCCGGCTTTTCCGCCGGGAAGCCGGCAGCCAGCCGGAGGCCATCAAGGCCAGCTCCGCGCTCAAGCGCGATGCGCGTTTGCAGTACCTGTGCGAAGACCTGCGTGCCGCGCACGGCTGGTTCTGGCGCTACCGGCTGCCGTGGCTGCTGGTGAGCGGCAGCGATACGCTGGTCGATACCGTGGCCCCCGGCCTCAGGCAGGCGGGTGTGATGCATGTCGCCGATGCCATCCTCGTGCATGCGGCGCCCGATGGCATCGATGCTGGGCTGTGGCGCAAACAGGTCAGGCAATTGAGACGCCGGCGACCGGTCGACGGCTTGGTGCAGGTGGTACGCACGGGTGAGGGCATCCGGCCCGACGCCGAGCTTGGGCGCACGCTCTCGACCATCGCAACCGACTTCGGGTGGGCGGCGCCCGTGACGTTCCTGCATGCGGTGCTGACGACCGGCCGCCAACCCGAGACGTTCCAGGCCATCGGCGCCTTCCTGTCGGGTTCAAGCCGCCGTCGGGCCCAGGGGCCTGCCAATGCGCTGAACGACCAGCTGACGACGCTCGAGCTGCACACGGGGACGATTGGCGTGCAACTGTGCTACGAGCCGACGCGCATGCCGTACCTCACGCAGGTATCGCAGTACATCGGCGGGCAACGCGAGCGGATCGTGGCCAGTTGGGATGCGTTGATGGCCTCGAAGTGGCTTTGCGCGCCACTGCAAGGCGTGATGTTCGCGCCGGTGTTTGCCGCGAGCCAGCCAGGTGCGGTACCGGTTCTGACGCCGGCCATGGCCGCGTCGGCCGAGGCGGCCGGGCCTGGCGTGCCCGGCATGGCGCAGCGCGCGCAGCCGGCCTCGCTACTGCCCACGTGGCAGGAGATCGGTCGCAGCCTGCGCCGGCAGCGCGGCAGGCGCATCGGTTTTTACTGGCCGAACGCGCTCGCCGCGCTCGTCACCGTGGCAGCGATCGGCTGGTGCGTGGCGATGGCAATCTCGTTTGCAGGCAACCTGCGACTCGTCGGGCAGGCGCGGGCGAGCGCCGATGCAGCCGTCGCGCCCGCGCCCGGCAGCCCGGCGGCCTTGCGCGCGCAACTCGCGCTGCAGCAGCGCATCGAGATGCTGGAGTACCGGCGCGAGCATGGCGCGCCGTGGCATCTGCGTGCGGGCCTGAACCGCAATGACGCGATTCTCGATGACCTGTGGCAGTCGTACAGGACGGTCGCCGAGCGCAACCTGCAGCGCCCGGTCGTGCAGACCCTGGGGGCCACGCTCACGGATCTCGCGCAGACTCGCGCCGATGCGCTGCAGAGCCACGACGCGCAGCGGCGCGGCTATGACGCGCTCAAGGGGTACCTGATGCTGGCCGAGCCGCGCCGCACCGATCCCGCGTTCCTGACGGAGCTGATCGTCTCCGCGTGGCCGGCACCGGCTGTGATGCCGGCCGGCGAGTGGCTGGACACGTCGCAGCGGCTCGCCGGCTTCTACGCGGCCCACCTGGGCGCGCACCCGGAATGGCGCATCAGCGCGTCCGGCGCCATCGTGGCGCAGGCGCGCAACACACTCGTCAACCAGATCGGCCTGGCTAACGCCGACGACGCCATCTACCAGAACGTGCTGGATGACGCGTGGGGCAAGTACGCGGATGGATCGCTCGCGACGCTGCTCAACGGCACGGACGCGCGTGGGCTCTTCACCACGACGCGCACGGTGCCGGGCGTCTTCACGCGCGCAGCGTGGGACGGCATGCTTGCCGAGTCGATCGACAAGGCCGCTAGCGAACGGCGCGTGCATGGCGACTGGGTGCTGTCGGAGGGTGGTCCGGCGCAGTCAGCGGACGCGGCCGTCGCGCAGGCAGCCGTGACGGCTGGCGCACTGCCTGAACAACACGCCACCGACGATCTCAAGGCGCGGCTGACCCAGCGCTATTTCGCGGAATACACGGCCGCATGGCAGGGCATGCTCAACAGCATCCAGTGGCAGCCGGCGGCGAACCTGAACGATGCGATCGACCAGCTCACCCGGCTGACGGACGGGCAGACGTCACCGCTGGTCGCGCTGATGCGGTCCATGCAGTATCAGGCGCAGGCGGGTCGTCCGTCGCAGGCGCTGACCGACACGTTGGTGCGCAAGGCGCAAAGCCTGATCGGCAGCGACGACAGGGCCCAAGCCCAGGCCCCCGTCATCCATCCTCTGGACAAGCCATTCGGGCCGTTGCTTGCGCTGATGGGCGACGGTGGCGGCAGCACCAGCGCTGGCAGCGGCGCAGGTCACGGCGGGAATGCCGCCAGCGCCACCACGACGCTGAGCGGGGTGAGCCTCGCGCGCTACCTGACCGTCGCCGCCACGATGCGCCTGAAGCTCCAGCAGGTGGCGGCGAGTCCCGATGCGCAGGCGATGGCCCGCTCGCTTGCGCAGGCCGTGTTCCAGGGAAAGCTCTCGGAGCTCGCGCAGGCAAAGGATGACGCTGCGCTCACCGCCGCGAGCCTGGGCACGCAATGGTCCGGCTTTGGCGACGCGCTGTTTGCGCGACCGCTCGACACGGCCTGGCAGACCATCCTGCACCCGGCCGCCGCGAGCCTGAACGAAGCGTGGCGCGCGAGCGTCGCTGCACCGTTTACGACCACCTTCAGTGGCCGCTATCCGTTCTTCGATACGAATGCCGATGCGTCGTTCGCCGAACTGGGGCGCTATGCGCGTCCCGACACGGGACTGATCGCGCGTTTCATCACGACGCAGCTAGCCGGCGTGCTCAAGCCGCAAGGCGACCAGTGGGTGCCCAACGAACTGGCGCCGCAGGCGTTGCAGTTCGATCCGGCGTTCCTCGCCGCGATCCGGCAACTGTCCACGCTTGGCGCCCAGATGTACGTGCAGGGCGACGCGGGATACCGTTTCGAGATGATGGCATTGCCAACGCCGGACGTAACGCGCTCGACGCTGTCCGTCGACGGCAAGCAGATCGTCTACTTCAATCAGAGCGAAGCGTATACGCCGCTCGCGTGGCCCGGCGATGGCCTGAACGGCCACGCGGGCCTGACGTGGCAGACGATCAACGCCGGCACGCGCCAGGCGTTCACATCGACTGGCGACTGGGCTTTCCTGCGTCTGCTGGCGCAGGCCGATGTCACGCCGCTCGACAGCACGCGCTATGCACTCACGTGGAAGGCGTTGGACAAGGATGTGCACGGCGAGCCGCTGCGCTACGTGCTGCGCACGCAGGTGGGCGCGGGTCCGCTGGATCTGCTCAAGCTGCGTGGCTTCAGGATGCCAGAGCGCATCTTTATCGTCGGCAAGGCCGGGACGGCGCCGGTTCTGCCTCCTTTGCGACCGGAGATGACACCATGAGTGACGAAGACAATCTGCTGCTGAAATATTACGACGCGGAGATGCGCTATCTGCGCGAGGCGAGCAAGGAGTTCGCCGCGGCGCATCCCGATGCGGCGCGCCGGCTGGGCCTGACGGGCCTGGGCGAGCGCGAGGCTAGCGTGGAGCAGCTCTACCAGGGCTTTGCGTTCCTGATGGCGCGGATGCGCGCCAAGCTCGATGACGCGCTGCCCGAGATCACCGACCCGCTGATCGACAACCTGTGGCCGCACGCCGGGCGCACGATTCCGTCGCTGGCGATCCTGGAATGCGTGCCGCGCGCGGGCGAGGCACGCGTGCTCGGCACGCTGCCAGCGGGCACTCAGGTGCGCTCCAGCCCGGTCGGCCCCGAGGGCACCGTATGCGCGTACCGCACCACCCAGCCTGTGCGCCTGCTGCCGCTTGAGCTGGTGGAGGCAGGCCCCGCGGTGCGCGCCGACGGCCGCACGGTGATCCGCATCGCGTTCAAACTGCTGCATTTCGACCAGCGTCCGCTTGGTGACCTGGCGCGCATCCGCTTGTACCTGCATGGCGACCGGCCGACCGCCTCGGCGTTGTATGCGGCGTTGACGCGCCAGGTCGATGCGATTGCGGTGCGCATGGCGCGCATCCATGATGGGCGCCCGCAGCCGCTGCCGCGCATGACGATCGAAGCGGCGGGCTTCGGTCCCGGGACGCGGCTCTGGCCGTCTGACAACGAGCCGCGCGCCCTGGAACTGGATCGCGAGCAGACGATGCTCGAGTACTTCACGTTCCCCGAGAAATTCCATTTCGTGGACCTGTGCGGCTTCGATGCGGCGAGCGTGCCTGCGGGCGAGACACGTATCGAATTCGAGGTCCTGCTCAACGGGCCGCTCGCCGGCGGCGTCGCGTTTGGCGCCAGCAGCCTCCGGCTCTTCTGCACACCGGTGATCAACCTGTTCGAGATCGATGCGCAGCCGCTGCAGCCCAACGCGCATGATCGCGAATACCTGGTGCGCGCGCCGGACGCCGACGGCGCGCACATAGAGCCTTACGATGCGCTGTCGGTTGCCGCTACCGACCTGAACAGCGCGGAGCAGCACGACTACCGGCCCTTCAAGACGTTCCGCCACCGCGGTGGCATGCTGCGGCACGAGGCGCCCGAACGCTACTTCCATGCGTCGCTGGGCTTTGGTGTGACCGGTGGCCGCCAGATGTGGATCACGTTGGGTGGCAATGTATGGGATAGCGTCGGGGACAACGTCGGGGACGTCCCCGCCAGGCCGCCCGATAAGCACGTGAAAGTGCGCGTGCTGGCGAACAACGGCACGTTGCCGCGCACGGCGCTGCGCGAGTCGACGATCACCACGCTTGCATCGAGCGCGGGGGACGTCGGCAGCGTTCGCAACCTGACGCAACCCACGCTGCCGCTCTATCCGCCGAGCGGCGGGCAATACGGGTGGCAGGTCATGTCGCACTTCTCCGGTCACGAGTTCGACACACTGGACACGGATGTGCTGCGCGGCGTGCTTGCGCTGTACGACTGGACCGGGCTGGACGACAACGCGAAGCGCATCGCGGCGATCCGGCGCGTCGGGATCGACCAACAGGGCGTCGTGCGCAAAGGTCGCATGCTGCGGCAGTTCGCCATTCATGTGGAGATTGATCCGGCGGCCTTCGCTGGCCCAGGCGACGTGGTGCTGTTTGGGGACGTGCTGAGCCGGTTCGTGGGGCGCTACGCCAGTCATCGCTATTCGGTGCGGCTCGTGCTGGTCGCGAACGGCAAGGAGACGGCGTATCCCGCCACCGAATTCACCGGCTCGGAGTTCTGATGGCAGTGAAACACAGGGTGCACGTGACGCATGGGACGTACCTGACGCACGTGACATTGCGACGGGTGCGGCGATCCGCGGTTTCGCTGGGGCTGGCGGGGATGGTCGCGCTGCTAGCCGGTTGCGGTGCCTGGCAGTCGGTCAAGGACACGACGGTGGAGGCGGCGAGTGCGGTTTTCGTCGCGAAGGTCAAGCAGATGAACCTCGAGATCGTGAGCCGCGGCGCGCTTAACCAGGATGAGCGTGGCGTGTCGTTGCCGGTCGTGGTGCGTATCTACCAGTTGAAGGACGCCAAGGCGTTCGAGACGGCCACCTACGCGCAACTGCTCGCAGGTGCCGGCGACCCCCTGAAAACGGATATCCTCGGCAGCACGGAAGCAACGCTTGGCCCCACCGCAATGGTCGGGCTGTCCGAGCCGATGGCTGATGATGCGCAATACGTCGGCGTCGTGGCGTTTTTCCGTGAGCAGTCGGGCGCCGAATGGCAACTGGTGATTCCGAAGGCGCGATGGAAGAAGGGCGATCCGGTGAAGCTCACCGTCACGGACAACCGGCTCGAACTGGAGCCAAGACATTGAACGCTTCGAAGCTGATCCGGTTTCAGCCTGCCTCGACATGCTGGCCAAACTCCTCCAGCAGGCTTGCGCGATGCTCGTCCAGCCCGGGCGAGCGCCGGAAGTGGCTCGCGCCTGCCTGGCCGCCGATCTTGATCGGGTTGCCGGCCAGGGTGATCGGGCGGTCTTCGCCGATGCTGGCTTGCAGCAGCATGCCGCGCGCTTGCACGTGCGGGTCCTGCACGATGTCGGCCACGCTTTGCAGCGGGCCGTGCGGCACGCCGGCGGCTTCCAGCGTGGCCGACCAGGTGGCGCTGTCCGCATCAGCCAGGCGCGCTTCCATGCCAGTCTTGAGTTCGGCGTGGTGCTGGTTGCGCGCCACCACGGTGGCAAAGCGCGGGTCGGCCGCCAGCTCCGGCAGGCTGAGCGCGGCGCAGAGTTTCTGGAACAAGGTGTCGTTGCCCGCTGCAATCACGATGAAGCCGTCAGCGGTCTTGAACATGTCGAACGGCGTGATGGAGGGATGGCGCGTGCCCAGCGGCGCGGGCACGGCGCCGGTGGCGGAGTGCCGCGCGATGGCGTTTTCCAGCAGCGCGACCTGGCAATCGAGCATGCCGATATCGACGCGTTCGCCAAGCCCTGTGCGGCTGCGCTTGAGCAGCGCGGACTGAATGCCAATGGCGGCATAGAGTCCCGCGCCAAGGTCGCCGATGGACACGCCGACCCGCACCGGGTCGCCGCCGGTCTGGCCGGTCACGCTCATCAGGCCGCCCATTGCCTGCACCACCATGTCGTAGGCGGGCCGGTCGCGGTAGGGGCCGGTCTGGCCGAAGCCGGAGATCGAGGCATAGACCAGGCGCGGATTGGCGGCGTGCAAGGCTTCCCATGTAAAGCCGAGTTTTTCCATCACGCCGGCACGGAAGTTTTCCACCAGCACATCGGCGCCGGCGATCATCGCCGCCAGCACTTCACGGTCGCGCGGGGATTTCAGGTCGAGCGCGATGGATTCCTTGTTGCGGTTGACCGAGGCGAAGTACGCCGACTCGCCATCCACGAACGGGCCGACATGCCGGGAGTCGTCACCGCCCGCGGGGTTCTCGATCTTGATCACGCGCGCGCCGAGGTCGGCCAGCATCATGGTGCAGTAGGGACCGGCCAGCACACGGGTCAGGTCTACCACGGTAAAGCCCGCGAGCGGGAGGTTTGCGGCATTGCGATTCATGGAAATCCTTTTGGGCCGGGAGGCCCCGGGTACATCGAACGAGTGCGGGAAGGGCGTGCGGCTCAGTCGATCCTGGCGCCGCTGCTCAGCGTCAGGTCTGCCACGGTCTTGCCTTCGCGCTGCGCGAACTGCCGGAACTCCGCGGGCGATGCGGACGGCGAGACTTCCTCGCCGCGGCTGGCCAGCCTGGCCCGCAATTCCGGCTTGGCCAGTGCCCTGGCGGAAGCGGCGAAGAGCTTCTCGATCACGGCGGGCGGCGTTTGCGCCGGGGCAAACAGGCCATACCAGTTGGTCACGTCGTAGCCTTTGATGCCGGCTTCGGCGACGGTCGGATAGTTCGGCAGCACGGAAGAGCGCTTGGCGGAGGTGACGGCAATGCCGACCACCTTGCCGGTATCGATCATGGCCTGCACGGAAGCTGGCGTGGCAAAGGTGAATTGCGCATCGCCGGCGGCCACCGCCTGCGCGGACGGCGCGCCGCCCTTGTAGGGCACGTGGGTAAGCTGCACGCCGGCCAGCCTGGTGAACTGCACGCCGGCCAGGTGCGTGATCACGCCGTTGCCGGAGGACGAGTAGTTGAGCGCGCCGGGGTGCTGGCGGGCTTTTGCCAGCAGGCTGGCCACGCTGGTGATGCCGGATTCCTTGTTGGCCGCCAGCAGCAGCGGCGAGACGGTCAGCCGCGTGATGGGCGCAAAGTCCGTGGGCTCGTAGCGGATGTTCTTGTAGAGCACCTTGTCGCCGCCCATCAGGCTGGCCGAGGCGATATACAGCGTGTAGCCATCGGCCGGCGCCTTGGCCACGGTCTCGGCGGCAATGGTGGTGCCCGCGCCAGGCTTGTTGTCGACGATAACCGGCTGCCCGAGTTCCTTGGAGAGCGCGTCGCCATACAGCCGCGCCACGTTGTCGGCGCCGCCGCCAGCGGGAAAGCCGATCACCACGCGGATCGGCTTGATCGGGAAGGCGTCCGCCGCCAGCGCGGGGCCGGCCAGAGCGGATGCGGATGCTAGCAGGAACAGCAGGGTGGGGTGCCGCTTTGTCATCGTTGTCTCCGGGTTTTGTTTCTTGCGTACCGTGTTCAGTCTTCTGTCTTCTGTCTTCTGTCTTCTGTCTTCTGTCTTCTGTCTTCTGTCTTCCGCTTTCTGCTTTGCGCGGCGCGCCTACCTGCCGGTGAATACCGCGGCGCGTTTCTCGCGCCAGGCGGCTGCGCCCTCGCACAAATCCGCCGACGCTCCGGCCCGCGCGATCTCGCGTTCCAGCGCGGCCGTGTCCAGCGCGCCGCGCGCGATCTGGTTCAGGGCCTGCTTCATGCCCAGCAGGGCAATGGGCGCCATGCCGGCGAGCGTGGCGCTGAGCGCATCGACACGCTGCGCCAGGGTGTCGGCCGCGACGATCTCGGTCAGGAAGCCCACCTTGAGCATTTCATTCGCATCGAGCCGGTCAGCCGTCAGGAAGAGGCGCTTGGCGGTGTCCACGCCCAGCCGGCTGACATAGCGCTCCAGCCCGCCCCGGTAGAAATGCAGGCCGAGCCTGGCCGCTGGCATGAACATGTCGCAGTGGGGCACGCCCACGCGGAAGTCGCAGGCCAGGCACAGATCCGTGGCGCCGCCATAGACGCCGCCATTGACCGCCGCGATGGTGACCGGGCGAGCGGCTTCGATCAGGTCGATCATCTCGCCGAAGGCCGGCGCCCCCGCCTCGTCAGCGTTAGCCAGCGCGCCGATGTCGTAGCCGCTGCAGAAATACTTGCCGGTACCGGTGAAGCGCAGAACCAAAACACGCTCCATCGCATTGATGGAGTTGATATGCTCGCGAAGTACCAGCAAATCACGCGGACTTAGCCGATTCGCCACTTCGGGGCGTTCAAAGGTGATGGTTGCAACGCTTCCATCGATGCTGAGCCGGGGTTCGCCGTGTATTTGCATATAAGATTGATATTTAGATATATTGAGATGGATTTTAGATATGCCAAAGGAAGCATCAAATCGAGGTTTACCCGTGCAGTCACTCCAGGACCGGATCCGGGAGGCGATTGAGGAAGAGATTCACGCCGGCAAGCTGAAGCCCGGATCGCAGCTGGACGAGCGTGCGCTGGCCGAGCAATTCGACAGTTCGCGCACGCCGGTGCGGGAGGCATTGCTGATGCTGGCGGCGCAAGGCCTGGTGACGATCGTGCCGCGCGCGGGGATCTTCGTGCACAAGCCAACCGTGGCCGAACTGGTGGCAATGTTCGAGACGCTGGCTGAGATGGAGGGCGTGGTGGCCCGGCTGGCAACGCAGCGCATTAGCGAGGCGGGCAGGGCGGCGCTGTCGTTGGCGTTCGAGCATGGCCGGGCCTTTGTGGAGGCGGCCGATACGCCGGGCTATGTGGACGCCAACCGTGATTTCCACGACGTGCTCTATCAGGCGACAGCCAACCCGTATCTGGCTGAGCAGATTCGCATGCTGCGGCGGCGGCTGGCGATCTACTGGCGCCATCGCGGACTCATCAACCCCGCTCGCGTGCCGAGTTCCTTCCAGGAGCATGGCGTGATCGTGGCGGCGGTGCTGGCGGGCGACGCGGACGCGGCGGCCGCCGCGATGCGCGCCCATCTTTCGGCGGGTGGCAAGGCCGTCGCCGATCTGGTGCTGCTGGCGCAGGACGCTTATGACGAGCCGGCCGCCGCCGCGGGAGGGCGCTGAGCCAACCACGCCGCACCGAACGCGCTGGCGCGCCAACTGGTAGCATCGCAGACGGCTTGTCTGGCGCCCAGGGGTGCCCGGTAACATCTGGTCAAGGGGGCGGCGGCGCTGCCTCCGCTTCTCAACGCTGTTTTCCCGAGTCTCCCGCTTCGTGTCCGCCGAACCCTATTTCTACGAGCCCGCCAACGGGCATGGCCTGCCGCATGATCCCTTCAACGCCATCGTCGGGCCGCGCCCGATCGGCTGGATTTCGTCGCGAGCTGGCGATGGGATCGTCAATCTCGCGCCCTATAGCTTCTTCAACGCCTTCAACTACACGCCGCCCATCGTGGGTTTTTCCAGCATTGGCTACAAGGACAGCGTGCGCAATATCGAGCAGACCCGCGAGTTCTGCTGGAACCTGGCCACGCGGCCGCTGGCCGACGCCATGAACGCGAGCTGCGCGGCCGTGCCGCCGGAGGTCGACGAGTTCGAGCTGGCAGGACTCACGCCGGTAGCGTCGCGCCTGGTCGCGGTGCCGCGGGTGGCGCAAAGCCCGGTCTCGTTCGAGTGCAAGCTCACCCAGCTGATCCAGCTCGAGGGCGTCGATGGCCATCAGGTGCCGACCTGGCTGGTGCTGGGCGAGGTGGTCGGCGTGCACGTGGACAAGGCGCTGTTGAAGGACGGCATCTATGACACTGCCGCGGCCCGGCCGATCCTGCGCGGCGGCGGGCCGGCCGACTACTTCGAGATCGGGCCCGAGGCGCTGTTCCGCATGCGGCGCCCGCGCTGAGCGCTTCCTCGACGCCTTCTCGGCGTCGATGGCGGATTCCAGGCCGGCGGATTGCCGGTTTTTTCACGCCTGCAGATTTTCCTTGACAGACAGACCTGTCTACTAAAATAATGTAGACAGGTCTGTATCATTATGGATTCGCCGAATGCGCTGCAGGCCGCCTTTTTTCAATGCATTGCTGTCACAGCCAGGAGAAGTCGATGCCGTCCAACCCCGAAATCCGCCCGCCCGTGCCCCCGTTCACCCGTGAAACCGCCATCCAGAAAGTACGCGGCGCCGAAGACGGCTGGAACAGCCGCGACCCCGAGCGTGTGGCGCTTGCCTACACCGTCGACAGCGCGTGGCGCAACCGCGCGGAGTTCGTGAACGGGCGCGAGGCCATCGTCGGCTTCCTGGCGCGAAAGTGGCAGAAGGAGCTGGACTACCGCCTGATCAAGGAACTGTGGGCTTTCGACGGCAACCGCATCGCGGTACGGTTTGCGTACGAGTGGCATGACGATTCGGGCAACTGGTATCGCTCCTACGGCAACGAGAACTGGGAGTTCAACGAAGCCGGCCTGATGCAGCGGCGCTTTGCGTGCATCAACGATGCGCCGATCAAGGCGTCCGAGCGCAAGTTCTTCTGGCCCCTGGGGCGCCGGCCGGACGACCACGCCAGCCTGAGCGATCTTGGCCTTTAGAGGCCATTTCAACCTCTTAGAGGCCATTTCAAAAAGATTCTGGCGTCGTTGCGCGGCCTTGCCGTACCAGTTGTACTGTCTGCGGCCGCGCGCCTAGCCAGAACCGCTTCGCTTCATTTTGAAACAGCCTCTTAGTCCGCATGGCCCGATCAGGGATAATCGCCCCACTTTTTGCAGCAAGGAACACTTCAGCCATGGCCACGCCTTCCGCCCGCGAGCGCATCCTGGATACCGCAGCCCGCCTGTTCTACCAGGACGGGCTGCGCGCGACCGGCATCGACAAGATCATCGCCGAGTCCGGCGTGGCCAAGATGTCCCTGTACCGGCATTTCGCCTCAAAGAACGAACTGATCGCGGCCTTCCTCGACCGGCGCCACGAGAGCTGGATGCGCTGGTTCGAGCAGGACGTGGAAGCCCGCTTTGCCGCCAGCCCCGGACTGGAGGTCATCGCGCAAGCGCTGGCCGACTGGTTTTCCGACGAGGATTTTCGCGGTTGCGCGTTTATCAATGCGGTGGCGGAGGCGGGCGCTTCCGGCGAAGGCACTCAGGTGGCGCAATCCGTGGCGCACAAGGCGGAACTGGCGGCCTTTATCGCTTCGCTGGCCAGGCGGCTTGGCCTGCCGGAGCCCGATGCCATTGCCGAAGAGGCAATGCTCTGCGTGGAGGGCATGATCGTGCGGTACCAGATGACGGCCGATCCGGGCGTGGTCGATGCAGGACGGCGCTTGCTGCGCCGGTTGCAGCAAGTGCGTTGAGGGCGGGGGGGCGTAAAGCCCATCTCGGGGCGGCTGTTACAGCGGCGCAGGCTGTGTCTGGGGTGCCTGCGCTGGCTGAGTTGACTGTGCTGGCGCGGCGGGCTTCTTGTCGTTCGTTCCGCTGTAGGCGAAGTACCTGGCCTTGGCGCCCTTGGCCCAATATGCCAGGGTGAACTGCTTGCTGTCGCGCGCGTAGAGCATCTCGAGGCTGCCGTTAGCTGCCTCCCACGCGGCGTAGCCGTTCTCGGCACCGGGCTCGGTCTTGCGCTTGGACTCGTAGCGGGCGTCGAGCTTCTTGCTGACGTCATCCAGCACGGACCGATCGAACGTCAGCGTGACGAGCGCCACCGCGTCGCCCGCGTCGCAGTTCACGATCGCGCGGGTCAGGCCCGGCAGATTGAAACGTTCAAGGTGCTTGAGCTCCACCGTGTCCCCGCCGGCCCACGGCGTGGTGCCTGTCTTGACGCGATTCGGGCCGGGCGTCATCCGCGCGCACTTGGTCTTGCCAAGCTCAAGGCCGAGGGGGGCCGCGTCCTTGCCGGGTGGTTGTGCCTGGGCGGCGATCGACGCGAACAGGAGGGCGGCGAGGAGGGGGCGCTTCTTCATCATGGTTTTGGCGAGATTCGACATCTCGAAACGAACATGAGAGAGATTTTAAGGCCTGCCGCCGCGAGGACATGCAATTGCGCGTTTTGCCCCAGTCTGTTGAGCAAGCTTTGACGCGGCCCGGCTGGTAGCCGGCTTGCACTAGCCGGATCAGGTCGGCGCGGACGTCGGCACGGGTGAGTGGCGCCTGCTCGCTTTGCGCGAAGGACAGGGCTGGTGCTGCCAATGCCGGCTTAGCGCTATGGTGCCACGGCAGTGCTTTGCCAGCCGCCGCCCAGTGCCTTGACCAGCATCACGCTCGCGATCAACTGGCGTCGGTGCACCAGCTCGGCGGCCCGTTCGCTGGCAAGCGCGGTGCTCTCCAGCACGCTGACATCCAGGTAGGCGACCGCGCCCTTGCGGTAGCGGTCCAGCCCCAGCGCCAGGGCGCGCTTGGACGCCTCGGTGGCGGCTTGCTGGCTGGTGGCCTCTTCCTGTAGCGCATGCAGCGCGGCAAAGTTGTCTTCCACCTCCTGGAAGCCGCGCAGCACGCTTGCGCGATAGTCGGCGGCACTGGCATCGAACTGGGCGCGCGCGCTGTCGGCCACCGCCTGGCGGCGGCCACCGTCGAACAGCGTGGCGGCCAGTGCCGGGCCGATCGCCCAGAAGCGGCTCGGCGCGGTCAGCCAGCTGGCCAGGCTGGTGCTCTCCAGGCCGCCACCGACGGCGAGCAGCAGGCTCGGGAAAAACGCGGCGCGAGCCACGCCGACCTGTGCATTGGCAGCTGCCACGCGGCGTTCGGCGGCGGCAATGTCGGGGCGGCGCTCCAGGAGCTGCGAGGGCAGGGCGGCCGGCATGGCCGGCAGGGTAGGCAGCACGGCGGTATCGGCCAGTGGCGGCAGCGAGAAGCGCGCCACGGGCTCGCCCAGGAGCGTGGCGATGGCATGCTCCAGCTGTGTGCGGGTCAGGCGCAGGTCGGCTAGCTGCGCCCTGGTGCTTTCGAGCTGTGCCTTGGCTTGCGCCACGTCGCCTTCGGTGGCGATGCCGCCACGGTAGCGGTTGTTGGCCAGTTGCAGGACCGTGCCGTAGGCGTCGACGGTGCGCCTGAGCAGATCGATCTCCCGGTCGGCCGAACGCAGGCCGAAGTAGTCGGCGGCCAGTTCGGCCTGCAGGCCGAGGCGCACCGCCGCCACGTCGTCCGCACTGGCCTGGGCGCGCGCCTGGGCGGCATCCACGCCATTGCCGATGCGTCCCCGCAGGTCGGGTTCCCAGGAGGCGGTGAGCCCCAGCAGGTGGTCTGGCTCGGTCTTGCCGGCCAGCGAGCGGCCAACCACATTGGCCGAGGTATGGCTGCTGCTGGCGCTCAGCCCGGCGCTGATGGTGGGAAAGTAAGCCGCATGCGCGGCCCGGGCCTGGGCACGGGCGTCTTCCAGCAGGGCCACGGCCTTGCGCAGCGTCTGGCTGGAAACGTCGATGCGGGCTTCGAGCGCGTTGAGCGGCGCGTCGGCATACACGCGCCACCAGTCGGGCGCGATGCCCGCCGGGCCGCCAGGATGCGCGGCGCTGGCGCCGGCTTCCTTGTAGGCGGCGGGCGTGTCGACCGTGGGTGGCTGGTAGGCCGGCGCGGTGGCGCAGCCTGTCAGCAGCATTGCCAGTGCCAAGGCGACGAGCGGCGCCGCCAGCCGGTGTGGCCGGGCTGCAGGCACGCGGGTTTGATGAGAACGCTTGGGAGTCTGCATGGCGGGCCTACTTTGCCTGGCTGGCCGTGGTTGCCGGCTGGGTGGCCGGCGTGGCCGGCGTGGCCGGTATATCGGGCGCATCCGCCGCCACCCGGACCCGATCGCCCGCCAGCAGGCCGTCGCCGGGGTTGACCACCACCTGCTCGCCGCCCTGCAAGCCCTCCGTGATCTCCACATGCGAGCCAAAGTCTCGGCCCAGCGTTACCAGCCGGATCGACAGCATGCCGTTCGCGCCCACCACGGCCACGCAGGTGCCTTGCGGGCGGAACATCAACGTGTTGGCAGGCAGGGTCAGGCCGGCCCTTGCCTGCGGCGCGCTGAGGTGGACCTCCGCATAGGCGCCCGGCAGGATCCGTCCCCCCGCATTGTCCACGTCCAGCTCCACGCGCAGGCTGCGCGTGACGTTGTCGATGGCGCCGGCATTGCGCGCCACGGCAGCGGCAAAGCGCTGGCCGGGGAACTGCGGCAGTGTCAGCCATGCCTGCATCTGCGGGCCGACCATGCCGCTTGCGTCCTGCGGCACCTGCACATACACACGCAGCCGCGTGCCGGCCGAGAGATGGAACAACTCCCGGCCGGGTCCGCCGGCGCTGCCGGCATCGATCAGCGCGCCGGTGTCCACGTTGCGCGCGGTCACCACACCGTCGAAGGGCGCGCGGATCTGCGTGTACGAGGCGAGCTGCGCCAGCCGTGCCGTGTTGGAGCGGGCGGAGGCGAGCGTGGCGGCCTTGGCCTGCATGTCGGCCACTTTCTGGTCGGTGTCCTGCTGCGCCACCGAGCGGGATTTGAGCAGGTCTTGCCAGCGCTCGGCGGTGCTTTTGGCCAGCGCGTAGTTGGCCGCGGCGATGGCTTCGTCGGCGTGTGCTTGCCGCAGCTGGTCGCTGACCTCGGGCGCGTCGATCTCTGCCAGCAACTGGCCTTGCTTGACCGGGGTGCCGATGTCGGCGTACCAACGGCGCAGGTAGCCGTTGACGCGCGCATAGACAGGTGCGTCCTGGAAGGCGCGCACGTCGCCTGGCAAGGTCAGCGCCTGCAGCGCTGGCGTGCTGGCAGGCCGCACCGTCGAGACGGTGGTGGCCAGGGCTTCGGCGGTGCGCGCGGCCAGCGTGGCATGGGCATGCAGCCTGGGCAGGACGCCGGCGGCCAGCGCGCCGCCAAGCACTGCCAGTACCAGCAAGCTGGCTCGCAGGCGGCGCGTGCGCGCGGGTGCCATGCCTGGGGCGGCGGCGTCGCCGGATGGGGACATGGGGGGAGCAGGGAGAGTCATGCCGGGCCTTTCTGGTCGAGACCGAGAGCGGGATGCAATTCAGGGACGGGGATGGGGGCCGGCGCACGAGCGGCAAGCCACCGGTGCAGCAGCGCAAACAGGGTGGGCACCAGCACCAGCGTGGCGACGGTGCCGCAGGCCAGCCCGCCGATCACGGCGCGGCCGAGCGGGGCGTTCTGCGCGCCGGCATCGCCCGCGCCAAGCGCCATCGGGATCATGCCGATCAGCATGGCCAGTGCGGTCATCACCACTGGACGGAAGCGCCCGATGCCGGCCTGCAGCGCCGCCTCGAGGGGCGCCATGCCCGCCGCGCGCAGTTCGCGCGCCAGGCTGATCACCAGGATGCTGTTGGCGGTGGCGATGCCGATGCACATGATGGCCCCGGTCAGCGCCGGTACGCTGATGGTGGTGCGCGTGACAAACAGCATCCACGCCATGCCCGCCAGCGCGCCCGGCAGGCCGCCGATGATGGCCAGCGGGTCAAGCCAGGACTGGAAGTTCACCACCATCAGCAGATACACCAGCACTACCGCAATCGCCAGGCCGCTAAGCAGCCCCGCGAAAGAGGCGTGCATGGTCTGCACCTGTCCACGCACCACCAGCTCGGAGCCGGGCGGCAGTGTCTTGCGCGCGGCATCGACGATGCGGCCGAGGTCGCCCGCCACCGCACCAAGATCGCGCCCGCGCACCGAACCGAAAATGTCGATCACAGGCTGCACGTTGTAGTGCGACACCACGCCTTGCTGGCTGGAGCGCTCCACGTTGCCGAGCGAGCCGAGCAGGTCGCCGCCGCTGCCGGAGCCCGGCGTGGCGGCGCCAAGTCCCATTGGAATGTTGGACAGCGACTGCAGCGAGCCCATGGCGGACTGCGGCACCGACACCATCAGCGGATAGCTCACGCCGTTGCGCGGATTGAGCCAGAAGTTGGGTGAGGTCTGGCCGCTGCCGGAGAGTGAAATCAGCAGGTTCTGCGCCACCTCGCGTTGCGATAGCCCGGCCTGCAGTGCGCGGGTGCGGTCCACATTCACCGTCAGCGCAGGCTGGTCGTCCGGCTGCTGGATATGCACATCGGCCAGCCCCGGCACCGCGCGCAACTGGCCGAGCAGCTTCTGCGCCACCTCGCGATTGGCTGCCAGCTGGTTGCCCACCACCTGGATATCGATCGGCGCTGGCAGCCCGAAATTCAGGATCTGGCTGACGATATCGGCCGGCAGGAAGGAGAAGCTCACGCCGGGGAATGCCTTGGGCAGCAAGCTGCCGAGCTGGTCCACGTAGCCTGCCGTGGCGCTGTGGCCGGGCTTCAGGGACACCAGGATCTCGGCGTCCGACGTGCCGATCGGCAGCGCTGAGTCATAGGTCAGGTTGATGCCGCTGACAGGCAGGCCGATGTTGTCGATGATCCCGGCCACCTGGTCCGAGCCGATGGCCGCGCGGATGCGGTTCTCCACCGCATCGGCGATGCGCGCGGTTTCCTCGATGCGGGTGCCCGTGCGTGCGCGCATGTGCAGGCGGATCTCGCCGCTGTCCACGCTGGGGAAGAAATCCTGCCCCAGGAAGGGCACCAGCGCCATCGATGCGGCGCAGCAGGCCAGGAAGGCCGCGGCCAGCCGCCTGGGGTGGCGCAGTGCTGCAGCGAGGGTAGCGGCGTAGCGCGTGCGGACGCCTTCGAACACGTGTTCAAAGCGCGCCTGCAGCCGTGCGCAGGCGCGGCGCAAGCGGCTTGGGCCGCGCGCTTGCACGGCGTCGTTGTGTTCGTCGTTGCGTTCGCCACGCAGCAGGTAATGCGCCAGCGTAGGAATCAGCGTGCGCGAGAAGAAGTAGGACGCCGCCATGGCGAACACCACGGCCTCGGCCATCGGCACGAACAGGTAACGCGCCACGCCGGTGAGCAGGAACATCGGCAGGAACACGATGCAGATCGACAGCGTGGATACCAGCGTGGGCACGGCGATCTGCGCCGACCCTTCCAGGATCGCCTGCTCCAGCGGCTTGCCCAGCTCGCGGTGGTGGGTGATGTTCTCGATGGCTACGGTGGCGTCGTCCACCAGCACGCCCACCGCCAGCGCCAGCCCGCCCAGCGTCATGATATTGAGCGTCTCGCCGAGCGCGCTGAGCGCCATCAGCGCGGCCAGCACAGAGAGCGGGATCGAGATCGCGATGATCAGCGTGGCGCGCCAGCTGCCCAGGAACAGCAAGATCATCGCGGCGGTCAGGCAGGCGGCGATCAGCGCTTCGTGCAGCACGCCGTGGATGGCGGAGGTAACAAAGACCGACTGGTCCGACACCGGCTGCACCCGCAGCGAAGACGGCAGCCCGGCCATGATGCGCGGCAGCATGGCCTTGATCTGGGCGATGATGGACAGCGTGGAGGTGTTGCCGCTTTTCTCGATCTCCAGCAGCGCGGCGCGCTTGCCGTCGCGGCGCACCACGTTGGTCTGCGGCGCGTAGCCGTCGCGCACCTGGGCCACGTCGCGCACATAGACCGTGCCGCCGGGGCTGCTCTTGACAGGCAGGTTGTTGAGGCCGGCCACGGTGGCCGTGCTGCCGTTCAGGTCGACCCGGTATTCGAGCGCGCCGATCTTGGCGGTGCCTCCGGGCAGCACCAGGTTTTGCGCATTGATGGCGTTGACCACGTCCAGTGGCGCCAGGCCGCGTGCCTGCAGCGCGCGCGTATCGAGATCCACCATCACCTGGCGCACCTTGCCGCCGTAAGGCAGCGGCACCGACGCGCCTTGCACCGTAGCCAGTTGCGTGCGGATGAAGTTGTTGCCCAGGTCGTAAAGCTGCTGCTCGGGCAGTTGGTCGCTGGCCAGCGCCAGCCGCAGGATCGGCACGGTGGAGGCGCTGTAGCTCAGGATCAGCGGCGGCGTGGTGCCCGGCGGCATGTTGCGCAGCATCGATTGCGCGCCCGACGAGGTCTCGGCAATCGCGCGGTTGATGTCGGCGCCGGGGTGGAAGAAGATCTTGATCACCGCCACCCCGGCGAGCGACTGCGACTCGATATGCTCGATATCATCCACGCTGTTGGTCAGCGAGCGTTCGTAGCCGGTGACGATGCGCCGCGCCATGTCCTCGGCGGACAGGCCGTTGTAGGTCCACACCACGCTGACCACCGGGATGTCGATGGCCGGAAAGATATCGGTGGGCGTGCGCAGCAGCACCAGCGGGGCGGCCAGCAGCAAGCACAACGCCAGCACCACAAAGGTGTAGGGGCGGCTCAGCGCGAGCCTGACAATCCACATGGTGTGCACTCCGGGATGCGGGGGTGGGGGCCGCGACGGCCGCTTTGCTGCGGTGGCCGCGGTGTGCGATGGCCGCATTCTAGGAAGCCAGGGGAGTCGGTAATGCTGTCGAATCGATTACAGATTTGTCATTCAGGAGCACCGCGCCAACGGCTATCATCCGAGCATGCAAGGCGCCCGGAGCGCGCCCTGCCGTTACTGGCCAGGCGAGGACGGACATGAGAATTCTGGTGGTGGAGGACGAGCCCAAGACGGGCGAGTACCTGCGCAAGGGGCTGACCGAATCGTCCTTCGTGGTCGACCTGGCGGTGACCGGCGCCGACGGCCTGCACCAGGCGCTGGAGGTGGTGTACGACCTGATCATCCTTGACGTGATGCTGCCGGGCATGAATGGCTGGGATGTGCTCAAGCAACTGCGCGAGCACAAGGACACGCCGGTGCTGTTCCTGACCGCGCGCGATGAAGTGGAGGACCGCGTGCGCGGGCTGGAGCTGGGCGGCGACGACTATCTGGCCAAGCCCTTCGCCTTTGTCGAGCTGCTGGCGCGGGTGCGCACCTTGCTGCGGCGCGGCCCGGTGCGCGAAGCCGACCGCATCGAGATCGAAGACCTTGAGATCGACCTGATCCGTCACCGCGTGACGCGCGCCGGCCGGCGCATCGAGCTGACGCCGCGTGAGTTCTCCCTGCTGCATTTCCTGGCGCGCCGTCACACCGAGGTGCTGAGCCGTACCCAGATCGCCTCCCATGTCTGGGACATGAACTTCGATAGCGATACCAATGTGGTGGATGTGGCGGTGCGGCGCCTGCGCGCCAAGATGGACGACGATTTCCAGCCCAAGCTGATCCACACCGTGCGTGGCATGGGCTATGTGCTGGAGCGCCGGGAAGCCTGATGCGCAGTCTCTCGCTTACTGCCCGCCTGGCGCTGGCCTTTGGCCTGGTGGCCGCGATCGTGTTCGGCGGCGCGGGTGCTTACCTTTACCGCGCGCTGGCCATGCAGGTGATCGAGCGCGACGACGCGGAACTGCTGCGCAAGGTGGCGCGCGCGAGGGCCGAGTTGATGGAGCAGGGCGCCCGGCCCGACAGCGACTGGCGGGAAGTGGCCGGCGTGGTGTCCGGCAACGACGAGTTTGCGCTGGTGGTGCGCGCCGCTGGCGGCGCCGTGCTGCTTGCGGCCAATGCCGGCGAAGGGCCGCCCGCCTTGGAGCCGGTGGCGCCCGCTGCGCAGCTCGGGCCCGAAGCGATCCGTGCCTGGACCACGCGGCAGGGTTACCCGGTGCACGGCGTGCAGGCGCTGGTTCCTGTCGGTCCAGGTACTGCCGGCACTGGCGCCGCCACGCGGACGCTGGCCTTCACGCTCTACCAGACCGCCATTTCCCGCACCACGTTGCTGCGCGCATACCGCGCGAAACTGCTGTTGACAGGGCTGCTGGGCACGCTGGCCGTGGCCGGGCTTGGCTACCTGGTGCTGCGCGCCGGCATGGCGCCGCTGCGGCGCATCGCCGCCGGGGCATCGTCGGTCACGGTGCGGCGGCTCGCGCTGCCGGTCGACCCGGCGCGGCTGCCGCCCGAACTGGCGGAACTGGCTGCGGCCCTGCAACAGATGATGGACCGGTTGCGGGATGGGTTCGAACGCCTGTCGCAGTTTTCCGCGGACCTGGCGCACGACTTCCGCACGCCCATCGGCAACCTGCTCGGGCAGAGCCAGGTCGCGCTGTCTAGCGAGCGCAGCGCCGACGAATACCAGGCGCTGCTGGCGTCCAATATCGAGGAATATGAACGCCTGGCCCGCATGATCGAGAACATGCTGTTCCTTGCGCGGGCCGAGAACGCCCGCGTGGCGGTCAACCCGGTGCGCCTGGACCTGGCGCGCGAACTGGGCGCGCTGTCCGACTATTTCGAGGGGCTGGCGGAGGCGAGCGGCGTGGCTATCGCGGTGGATGGCGGGGGCGCCGTGCTGGCTGATCCGCTGTTGCTGCGGCGCGCGGTCAGCAACCTGGTGGCCAATGCCATCCGCTACACACCCGCCGGGCAGACGGTGGTGATGGCGGCACGCACCGGCCCCGCAGGCAGCCGTATCGAAGTGCGCAACCCCGGGGCCGGCATCGCGCCGGAACACCTGCCCAAGCTGTTCGACCGCTTCTTTCGCGGCGATCCTGCCCGCGCCAACTCGGGCGAGTCGGCGGGCATTGGCCTGGCCATCGTGAAGTCCATCATGGACTTGCACCATGGGCACGTTGAGGTGGAGTCCGAAGTCGGGGGAACCACGGTCTTCAGGCTGCTGTTTCCGCCGAGCATGGCGGATCCCGCGTCTCAGGGTGCCGCTGCCACTGCTACTGGCGCAGCGACGTGAGCAGCCGGATGCCGAGCAGCGCCATTACCCCGCCGGCGGCGCGATCCAGCCACAGCTTGAAGCGCAGGTAGAAGGCACGCGGCCTGGCGCAGGAGAGCGCGATCGCCACGATCGCGTACCAGCCCGTCTCGATGGCAAAGACCATCAGCGGCAGCGCCAGCAGCAGCGAGGCCGGCACCTCGGCGGGCAACAGCGCGGCAAACACGCTGGCGTAGACCACCGCCGTCTTGGGGTTGCTCAGCTGCGTGGCGAAACCGCTCAGCAAGGCACGGCCGCGCCCGGTGCCGGGCGCTTGACCGCCTTCTGCCGCGCCGGCCGCCATCGCCAGGGGCGCGCTGGCGCCGCGCCAGATGCGCACGCCCAGATACACCAGGTAGATGCCGCCGCCCGCCTTCATCGCCATGTACAGCCAGGGCACCGCCGCCAGCAACAGCTTGAGCCCGAGCAGCGCGGCCGCGGCAAACACCACGCCGCCCAGCCCCATGCCCAGCGCCATGTAGAGCGCATCGGCGCGGGAGCGGGCAATGGCGGCGCGGGCCACCATGACGAAGCTCGGGCCGGGGCTGACCGCGCCGAGCGCCAGCGCGCCGCCAATGGCCAATGTGGATGTGAGTGCGTCCATGGCTTTGTCTCGTCAGGAAGGAGGGGGTTCGCTGCGGGCCGGCATGCGGCCGATGCGCGTGGCGAGATGGTAGCAGCAAGAGGTAGCAGCATGACGCACGCGCCACCGGCTTCGGCAGGCCCCGCTCAGTTAGCGCCGAATCCCGCCCCGCTCAGTGCCGCAATCGTCTGCGCCAGCTCCTCGCGCAGTGCCGCCACGAGTTGCGCTGCCGGCAGGGCGCGCGCCAGTGGCGCCGCTTGCCCGGCCCATTGCGCGGCGTAGTCCGCGTTGCCGCGCGCCTTGGCCGCCGCATGCAGGGCCTTGCCGGCGTCGTAGGTGATGGGGTAATCGGGGATCGCCGGGCGGTCCGCCGCCTCGCCCAGCGCCGTCAGCCGGTTGACGAAGCCGCGCGCGGCCCGGCCGGAGATGGAGCGGGTCAGCGTGGTGCTGGCCGGCCGGTCCGCCAGCAAGGCGGCGCGGTAGGGCGCGTCGGCCACGGTCTCCGGGCAGGCCACGAAGGCGGTGCCGAGCTGCGCGGCCTGCGCGCCCAGCGCCAGGGCCGCCGCAATGCCGGCGCCGTCCATGATGCCGCCGGTGGCGATCACGGGCAGGGCGGTATGGCGGACCAGCAGCCGTACCAGCGCGAGGGTGCCGAGGCCTTCGTCATGCCCCTCGGGCTTGAACGTGCCGCGGTGGCCGCCGGCTTCCACGCCCTGGGCAACGATGGCATCGACGCCGGCAGCGGCGATCTGCCGCGCTTCGTCCAGGCTGGTGGCCGTGGCCATCAGGAAGATGCCGGCGGCGTGCAGCGCGTCGATCCAGGCCTGCGCCGGCAGGCCGAAATGGAAGCTCACTACCGCGGGCCGCTCCTCCAGCAGCATCGCGAACATGGCGTCGTCGGCGACAAAGCTGGTGTAGATCTCGCGCAGGCTGGCGGGCGGCGTGGCGCCGAATTCGGCGAAGCTCGGCGCCAGGTAGGCCAGCCATTGCGCCTCGCGCGCAGGGTTGGCGACGGCGGGAGCGTGGCAGAACAGGTTGATGTTGAAGGGCTTGTCCGTCAGCGCACGGGTTTCGCGGATGGTCTTGCGGGCGCCCTCGGCGTCCATGGCGCCGACGCCGAGCGAGCCCAGGCCGCCGGCATTCGACACTGCCGCGGCAAGCGCCGGTGTGCTGACGCCTGCCATTGGCGCCTGGATGATCGGGGCGGCAAGGCCGAGCCGGGAGAGCAGCGAGCGTGGTTGCGTGGCGTGGATGGGGTCGGTCATGGCGGGTTCCTCGTTTCCTCGGTAATGGGTGGATGCTGTGGGGTGGATTTTGCGGGGCGGGTTCTGTGAGGTGGGTTCCGTGCCGTGCGCCGGGCATGCGCTGGCCTTCACAGGAAGCAGAAGGCGGCAGATGCCAGCAGCGCGGCAGCGGCGGCGGCAAGCGGGCCGCTGAAGCCATGGCTGCGCGCCATCAGCGCATCGGATACCAGCGGGCCGGCGATCTGGCCTACGCCATAGGCGGCGGTCATGATGGCGAGCAGGTTGAATGTCACGCGGTGGGCCACGCGTTTCGCGGCGGGCATGGCAATGGTCACGGTGCCAACGAAGGTGCCGCCCACCAGCAGCGCGCTAGCCAGGTAGGCCACGGCCGAGTGGCTGAGCGCGGGCAGGATCACGCCCACCGCCTGCACCAGCAGGTTGAGCGCGAGCGCGCGCCGCGTGCCGAGGCGGCCGTGCAGCGCGTGCCAGAGAAAGCACGACGGTGCCGCGCCAAGCCCGAACGCTGCCCAGATATGGATCGGGTCGATGTGGCCGAGCGCGTCGCGCACAAAGAGCGGCAGGTAGGTCGCCGTGACGATGTAGCCGAACCCCGCCAGCCCGTAGCTGCCCACCAGCGGCCACGGACCAGGCCCGTTGGCATTGGCCTCGTCCGTGGCAGTGGCATGCGGCTGGGGTGCCGGCACGCGGCCCGCAAGATACGGCCATGCCAGCGCGCTCAGCACGGCGGCGCCACCGCCGATGGCAAGCCACAGCAAAGGGCTGTGCCAACCGGCCAGGTTGCCGGCGGCAATGAGCTCGGCGGACAGCAGGATGCCGGCACCGACGCCCGAGAACAACAGCGGCGCGCCATGCGGATGTCCTACCACCTGGAACAGCCACACGGACGCGCAGATCAGCGCGATGGCGCTGAGCACGCCCGCCAGGAAGCGCACACCGATAAAGAACCAGGGCGCGGCCGGCACTGCCAGCGCCAGCAGGCACAGGGCGGTGCCGAAGAGGGCGATGCGGCAAAAGCGTGGCGCAACGCGCTGCGGCATGCGGCTGACCGCGAGGGCGCCCACGAGATAGCCGGCATAGTTGGCGGACGCGGCCAGCGAGCCGGCGCTGACGCTCAGCAGGCCGTCGCGCACCATCAGCGGATACATGCCGGTAAACGCAAAGCGCCCGAAGCCCATGCCCACCGCCAGCACCAGCGCGGCGGCCAGTGAGGGCATCCATGGCGCCATGGTCTTGCCAAAGGACTGCGGCGCTGCTGTGACGGTCCGGATCCTAGCCATGCTGCAGCTCCTGGAGAAACGCCGCGTATGCCGACGTGGCAAAACCCGAACGGCGCACCAGCAAGGTGTGCGCGACTCGCACGGGCACGGTTTGCAGGCTTGCGGCATCGGGGTGCAGCGCCAGCAGCGACTTCGGCAGGATGGCCACTGCCGAGCCCGCCGTCACGCAGGCCAGGATCGCGTGGTAAGACGCCAGTTCCAGCACGTTCAGCGCCAGCCGTGGGCCTTCGCCGCTGGCGAGCCAGTCCTCGGCACACAGGCGGTACGTGCAGCCGCGCGAGAACGTGGCCAGGCTGCGCAGCTGGATGTCCTGCGGCGTACGCACCGGCGGATGGCTGTGCGGCAGCACCAGCAGCAGTTCTTCGGAGAACAGGAACGTGCCTTCCAGGCCGGGGCCGAGCACGTCCATGTCGAGCGTGTCCGGGACGCCATCGGCGGGATGGGCCACCACGGCGCAGTCGATGCGATGCGCCAGCAGTGCGTCGATCAAGGCTTGCGTGGTGCCGGTCTGGATCTCGATCCGCACGTCCGGCCATTTGCCGTGATAGCGAGCCAGCGGGCGGGGCAGCCGGCTCGCGGCCGAGCTTTCCATGCTGCCCACGCGCAACGTACCCGAGGGCGCATCGCCGCGCATGGATTGGCGGGCTTCTTCGGCCAGCGCCAGCAGCCGCTCGGCGTAGCCCAGGAAGCGCTGCCCTTGCGGCGTCAAGGTCATGCGCTTGCTGTCGCGCAGGAACAGGGCGACGCCGAGTTCCTCTTCGAGCTGCTTGACGCGCGTGGTGACGTTCGACTGCACGCGGTCCAGGGTCTTGGCAGCCCGCGTGACGCTTTCTTCAAGCGCAACGGCTCGGAAAATCTCAAGTTCGGCCAGATCCACGGCAATCCTTCGGTTGAAATTGGTTCTTAAAAAGAGAACAAATTTCAATTAACTATCATCGATAGGGAATGATAAGTCAAGAAAGCCATGACGCCAGCGGGGTGGGGCGAGGTGGGGTGCACATTCCGGTGAACAATGCCGCGGCCCGGCGCGTACCCAAGGCGCGGGACTAATGCGGATCCTGGTATTGCGAGGGTTGGGGTTGCGCGGGTTGCTGCTGCGAATGCCGATGCGCCGGTGCCGGCCGCGCCAGGAGCGCGCGGATCGACGCAAGATAGCGGTCGCCAACTTCCCGGCTGGCCCGGTTCGACTGGGCGCGCAGGGCACGGCGGGCCGGTGGCGTGATGTTCAGGCTGCGGCAGATCGTTGACAGGTAGGGCTTGCGGTCTCCCGCCAGCCGCTGTGCCGCGGCTTGCACCGCCGCATCGCCTACGCGTTCGCGCAACCAGGCCAGGACCTGCCTGTCGTATTCGTTCTGCACCCGGACCAGGTGTTCCATGATCGGCTCCCGTAGATACTGTTCATCCATACAGTTACTGTAAATATATACAGTAATGCGGTTTTTTCAAGGATGAATGTCGAGAACCAGATACGGGCCATCGTCCAGGGGGCTACAGGACCATGCAGGCGGCAGCGCTGGCGCTGGCGCCGGGCCGTTGCGGCACGCAGGCGGGCCCGGCGGGCGGCATTTCCAGGTGGCGGCGCCGGCTCGCAGGCAGGTTCTCTTCCGGGGGCTTGCAGGCTGCGCGCGCGTCATGCCGCGGCGGGTGGCTGTCGCGCAGGGCCGGATGGTGCTTTTCCACCCAGCGCGCCGCTCTCCAGAGCGCGACGATGCAGGCAACCGCATAACTGCAGTAGATGAGGATCAGCATAAGCACCTTGCTTCGCGCCCGCTTGGGGGCGAGTAGTTCAAGAAGGTGCGAGTATGCGCAAGATCACTCTCCATGCGGTATCACTCGATTGGGGGGGCAGGTGACTGTGCTGGCAGCGAGGCCAGGCTGGTGGCCGCTCTGGCGGAAATGCCGCAGCGGGGAGAGACAATTGTTTGCAGTTCACCCCGCCAGCGCGGGCTGCGCTGGCGGGGTAGGCGAGGCGCTCAGGCCTGATCTTCGCCAGGCGTATCGGCGCGGTACTCCAGCAGGTCGCCCGGCTGGCAATTCAGCGCCTCGCAGATTTTCTCCAGCGTATCGAAACGGATGCCCTTGACCTTGCCGGATTTCAGCAAGGAGAGATTGGGCTCGGTGATCCCGATGTACTGGGCGAGCTCGCGCGATTTCATCTTGCGCTCAGCAAGCAGGACGTCAAGCCGGACGAGGATAGTCATAGGGTCAGGGTGCCTCAAACGCAAACACAAACTCAAACAAAGCCTTCATTCTCCTGCGCGACGCGCGCGGCCTCGACCATTGCCCAGGCGATGGCCAGCAGCAAGCCCAGCATCACGTCGCCAAAGGTGATGATCACCACCATGTAGGGGCCGTTGGCAGCCGTGCTGGCCAGGGTCATGGCCAGCAGCGTCTTGGTGAGCGGAACCACCACGCTGAACGCCGTCACCACCAGCGCCACGCGGCGCAGGCGTACGGCCGTCTCCAGGGTAAGGACCGCGCCGCCCGCCAGGGCCGCGAACAGCCTGTGCGCTTGCATCAGTCCACTGACCAGCAAAGCCGTGGCCACGCTCGTGATGGCCAGCCCGAGCAGCCGGTACGGCATCGACACCAGCAACTGCCCGCCTGGCGCAGGCCCGGCCAGGAACGTGCGCAGGTTCCGGTCCAGCTCCGCATCGGAAAGCAAGAACCAGAAGGCGATCAGCCCCGCCGTCGTCACGACGGCGCACCACAGTGTCAGCCACTGCATGCGGCGCGCGATGACGCTAACGCGCATTAGGGCGCCATCAGCGGGCAAGGGAAGGGAAAGGGGGGGCGGCATGCCGGTCTCCTGAATGGATTGCGCATGGCAAAAAATTACTGTAAAACAGCAATGTGTTATCGTTTTGCAGTAATTTATATTCGTCGGAGATTAAATTATATGCGTCCCATAGCCTTCCCTGGCCGCCTCTTTCCCATCGCGCCTGCTGCCATGTTGGTGCTTTTGTCGGTTGTGCCTGCGCATGCCGCAGCCGCGGAACTTGCCGCCAACTATTGGTACGTCGGCGGCGACCTCAATATTGCCCGCGACAAAGTCAGTACGAGCACGCCTGGCTGGGCGGGAGGATCGTCCAACAACGTTAGACCTTCAATACTTCAATGGCTATGACCATCAGGACAATCGCAGGCGTTGCATGGATCGGGGCATGCTACGCGCTTGCCGGCTGTGCGCCAACGCAGCTCTCCAGCCCGGCCGCATCGGCGGTCAGGATCACCCACAACGAGCCTGCCGCGGGATGCACCTATCTTGGCGACGTGACCGGCAGCCAGGGCGATTTTGTGCGGGGCGCCATCACGGCCAATGCGGATCTGGAAACCGGTGCACGCAACGACATCAAGAACAAGGCAGCGGCAATGGGTGGCAACCTGGTGTACCTGCTCACCCAGCGCGCAGGCCAGACCGGCAGCAAGGATCGCCTGGAGCAAACCAACGTGACGCTGTCGGGCAACGTGTATCGCTGCGCGTCCCCGGGCGCGCACTAGGGCGCCGCAGGGGTGGCGCAGCCTGTTGATGTTGACTATGACGTGGACGAAGGCCGGCCTTACAACCGTCGCCCGTCAATCGGCATGCGCCAGTATCCCGGCCGCCCCGGCGGGGCCGCGGCGCGAACAGGGATCAGGCCAGCTTCTCCCTGAGGATGTCCTGCGCGGATACCGGCTTGCGGCCCCGCTTGCGCCGGTAGTTGCCTTCCGCGTCCATTTCCCAGGTGTCGCGGTTGTCCTTCAGGTAGACCTTCAGCCCTTCCTCGATCACGCGATCCTTGAGCGTTTTGTCCAGCACGGGGAAGCACACTTCGATGCGCCGGAAGAAGTCGCGGTCCATCCAGTCGGCGCTCGATAGCCGCACGTCTTCGGCCTTGTCGTTGTAGAAGTAGAAGATCCGCGCATGCTCCAGGAACTGGCCAAGCACGGAGCGCACCCGGATATTCTCGGACAGGCCCGGAATGCCGGGGCGCAATGCGCAGGCCCCGCGCACGATCAGCTCGATCCGGGCGCCATCGCAGGATGCCTGGTACAGGGCCTGGATGAGCTTGGGCTCCAGCAAGGCGTTCATCTTGGCGATGATCAATCCCTTGCGGCCAGCCTTGGCGTGCTTGCCTTCGCGGCGGATGGCTTCGAGCAGCGCCGTGTGCATGGTGAACGGCGATTGCCAGAAGTGCGCCAGCGTGCCGGGGTGGCCGAGCCCGGTCAACTGGGAGAACACGTTGGCCACATCGTCGACGATGGCTTCCTTGCAGGTAAACAGGCCGAAGTCCGTGAAGCTCCTGGCCGTCTGCGAGTGATAGTTGCCGGTGCCGATATGCGCGTAGCGCCTGAGTTTCTTCCCTTCGCGCCGCACCACCATGGCCATCTTGGCGTGGGCCTTGTAGCCAACCACGCCGTACACCACGTGCGCGCCGGCTTCTTCAAGCTGGGCTGCCCAGTTGATATTGGCCTGCTCATCGAAGCGGGCGAGCAACTCCACCACCACGCTGACTTCCTTGCCTCTGCGCGCGGCGCCGATCAGCGCCTCCAGCAGGGCCGAGTCGTTGCCGGCGCGGTACACCGTCTGCTTGATGGCCATCACTTCCGGATCTTCCGCGGCCTGGCGGATGAAATCCACGACGGGCGAAAACGACTGATACGGATGGTGCAGCAGGATATCGCCGTCGCGGATGGCGCGGAACATGTCGGGCTGGTCCTGCAGCGCCTTGGGCAGGCCGGGGCGGCACGGCGGGTACTTCAGGTCATCGCGGTCCACGCTGTCAGGAACCGGCAGCAAGCGCACCAGGTTGACCGGGCCATTCACCGAAAATACCTCGGCGTCTTCCAGGCCGAACTGGTTTTGCAGGAAGTGGGTCATCTCCTCGGAGCAGTTGTCCGCGACCTCGAGCCGCACCGCGTCGCCAAAATGCCGCTGCGGCAGCTCTCCCTGCAGCGCATCGCGCAGGTTCTTGATTTCTTCCTCGTCGACGAACAGCTCGCTGTTGCGGGTGACGCGGAACTGATAGCAGCCGCGCACGCGCATGCCGGGAAACAGCTCGCAGACGTGGGCATGCAGGATGGACGACAGGAACACGAAGCCGTGTTCGCAGCCGGAAATCTCCTTGGGCAGCAGGATCACGCGGGGCAGGGCCCGGGGCGCCTGCACGATGGCCGCGTTCGCCTCCCGGCCAAAGGCATCCTTGCCTTCGAGTTCCACGGCGAAGTTCAGGCTCTTGTTGAGCACACGCGGGAACGGATGCGCCGGATCAAGGCCAATGGGGGTGAGCACCGGCATCAGCTCGCGGAAGAAATAGCTGCGGATCCATTCGCCCTGTTCCTGCGTCCAGTGTGGACGGCGCAGGAAGCGGATTCCCTCGCGGTCCAGGTCCGGAACCAGCACTTCGTTGAACAGGCGGTACTGTTCCGCGACCAGCTTGTGGGTGCGGGCGCTGACAAGCGCGTAGATCTGCCGCACGTCCAGTCCATCCGGGCCGGTGGTCGCTGGCGCCTGCAGCTTGATCTTCTCCTTCAGGCCGGCAACGCGGATCTCGAAGAACTCATCCAGGTTGCTGCTGAAGATGCAGAGAAAGCGCAATCGCTCCAATAACGGAATGTCATGGTTCTCGGCCTGGGCGAGCACGCGCCGGTGGAACTCCAGCTGGCTGGCCTCACGGTTCAGGAAGAGCTGCCGTGCGTTGGCGCCGAGGCTGGTGCTGGCACTGGCGAGAAAGTCCGATGGAGCACCGTGAACGTCACTCGGTACCAGGGGGAGGGAAGGGGCGATCTCGAGTGGAGCTGCCGAGCCTTCTTCCATGATTCGCTTCAATCCTTCTCTGGGAATGGATCATCGTGCACCGATGACCTGTTGGAAAGATATTACCGCGCGCCGCGCCGCTTGAGGAGTGGGCGCGGTGCACGTTTCCCGATCTGCGCCAGGACTGTGTGGCTGGCGGGCCACGGACAGATGCCGGGGGAGGGGGCGTCCGGTCGCGGCCGCCTTGCGGGAAAACCCTGAAGGAGTGAGGCACTGCCCCCGGCCCTGCAGCCAATGGGAATTGCAGCTACCCTGTCGCGCAGTGATGGACTGACACCGGGAAAACACAATGCAAAAGACACTGAAAATCGATTTTGTCTCCGACGTCGCGTGCCCGTGGTGCGCCGTGGGCCTGAGTTCGCTGCAACAGGCGCTGGCGCGGCTTGGCGATGCCGTTTCGGCAGAAATCACGCTTCGCCCATTCGAGCTTAATCCGGACATGGGGCCGGGAGGCGAATCGATCCAGGATTACATGGCGCGCAAGTATGGCCGCACCGAGGAGGAAATCGTGCAGAGCCAGGCCATGATCCGCCAGCGTGGCGCCGACGTCGGCTTTGAGTTTGGCTCTCGTACCCGCGTATACAACACGTTCGACGCGCACCGGCTATTGCATTGGGCAAACCTGGAGGGGCGCCAGCTGCCGCTGAAGATGGCGCTGTTCCGTGCGTATTTCACGGAGTCCAAGGATTCCAGCAATCACGAGGTCCTCGTCGAGGCAGCGGCTGCGGCCGGCCTGGACGCCGACAAGGCACGCACCGTGCTATCGGGCGACGCGTATGCGGCGCAAGTCCGCGAGATGGAGAAGCGCTATCAGGACATGGGCATCCGTTCCGTGCCTTCGATCATCTTCAATGACCAATACCTGGTGAGCGGCGGGCAGCCGGTGGAGGCGTTCGAGAATGCCATTCGGGAGGTGCTGGCAAAAGGCTGAAGGGGCGCATGATCATCCATGGCGCCTGCGCTAAGCCTGCAGCCATGGACGCCCCGCGCACAAGGGGTCTCGGCGCGTCGCGCCGGCTGAGTAGGCCGAGGCTTGCTCGCGGGAAAGCGTTGCCTTTCTGCATACGTACTATCACCTGATGCTGCGCCGCGCCATTTCCTTTGCTATGATTAGGGAAAACCCGGTAAGGGTAATCCCTAGGAAAAAGCCATGAGCACGCAAAGCGACATCAAGATGACCGACCAAATGGAACGCGATCTGATCGAGCGCGAACTTGGTCCCCGCAGCCCCAGCCTGGTGGCAGATGTAAAGAGCGCCATCTTCGCCGTGCAGCATATGCTGAGCCGCCTGCAGAACCAGGCACGCAAGGCAAAGATCGTCTACGCGAACGGCTGATCGGCCCGCCCGCCAGTTCTGGCGCAGATTGGCAGGCCTGTGCGTGAGGGCGGGCATCAGACGACCCTTAGCAAAAGCAGGCATGCATCCGATTCAGACAATGTGCGTCTGACCCGGCGCCACTCAGGGTGGTAACAGCGCGGCTTGGGCGGCGGCGAGAACCTCGCGATTCAAACCTGCGAGCAACCCTGACGCCGCGCGTGCGTATTGCCAGTGAAGCGGTACATCAAGCGGGGTGTTCGGCACCAACTCGACGAGTGAACCGTCCTCGAGATGAGGGGCGATCAGTGCCTCCGGATGCAAGCCCCAGCCCATGCCGGCCAACGCTGCGGTCACAAAGGCATGGGACGAAGGCAACGTGTGCCGGGGAAGCTCCACGTGCCGATGGCACAAACGCCGTGCCCACCGCGCCTGCAACTCATCCTTGATATTGAACATCAGGCTGGGCGCCAGCGTCAGGCTGCCGGCGCCCACGCCATCGCCGAAATGGCGCTGGATGAAAGCCGGGCTGGCGGCCGCCAGGTAGCGCATGGAGCCCAGTGGACGACTGTTGCAGCCAGCGGCAGGACGGGCTGTGGCCGTTACGGCGGCCAGCACTGCGCCGCTGCGCAGCCACTCCGTGGTGTGGTCCTGGTCGTCCACCGCCACCTCCATCAGCACGGGACTTTCTGCAGCGAAGGCGGCGATGGCCGGCGCGACCCAGGTGGCCAAGCTGTCGGCATTCACCGCAATGGGCAGCGCTACCCGTGCCATGCCCTCCGGGGCAAGCGCCGGTAGCGCCCCTTGCAACTCTTGCTCGAGCAGCCGGACACGGTCAATGTGCTGGCAAAGCCGGCGGCCCGTCTCCGTGGCCCGGCAGGGCTGATCGCGCACCACCAGCGCGCAGCCTACGCGCTCTTCCAGCAGCCGAACGCGCTGCGAAATTGCCGATGGCGTTACATGGAGAGCGCGGGCTGCACGCTCGAAGCTGCCCTCCCGAACCACGGCAGCCAATGCGGATAGAGCGGAGTAATCCAGCATAAGTTAAGTTCAGCTAAATAGAATGAAGCAAAGGTAGTTTGTCTTCATTCGCCAGTGCAGGCAAGCTAGATGTATGAACACCTCGCTTGCCTTATCCGTTTCCCTCCAAGGCCTGGCCCTGAGCCTGGGCCTCATCGTGGCCATCGGCGCACAGAACGCATTCGTATTGCGCCAGGGTCTGCGTCGCGAGCATGTGGGCAGCGTGGTGCTGTTGTGCGCCATGGCGGACGCATTGCTGATTGCGGCGGGTGTCATGGGCATGGCCCAGGCATTGGGGGAGCGCCCCGGCCTCGCGCGTGTGCTGGCGCTGGCCGGTGCCGCGTTCCTGGCGATATATGGATGGCAGGCGCTGCGGCGTGCGCGGCATGCTCGTCCATTGAAGGCATCTGACGGTGGGAAGGGGCTCAGCAGGGGTGCCGCGTTGGCTCAGGCGGCGGCGTTCACGCTGCTCAATCCTCATGTTTATCTGGATACGGTGCTGCTGGTGGGCAGCATCGGTGCCCAGCAACCGGCGGCGCTGCGAGGCTGGTTCGTGGCGGGCGCCAGTGTTGCCAGCCTATTCTGGTTCGGGCTTCTTGGCTTTGGCGCACGCTGGCTGGCGCCGTGGTTCGCCCGGCCGAGGGCCTGGCAGGTGCTGGATGGTCTCATCGGTACGACCATGTTCGTCCTGTCCGCTCTGCTGGTGCAGCGCGTACTCCAAGGGTTGTGAGGTGTTTCCTGGTGCGTCGAACAGGTAACGGCCTTGGCTGCGGCGGCTGAGATTGGCTTGGCAGCCGTCGGCGGGTGCTATTCAACGATAACCTGGCCGAACTTCAATGGTTTGTCACAAATACTTGAATTTATGATGTTTTTACTCGTTTTTTGCGCGCGCCCTATCATGCGCGTTGGTGCGTGAGGATGTTCTTGCCGCCGCTGCCGCATCGGGTCAGATCCGACCGATCGTGCGACTACGAGGTCGACCGGAATGAAGACCGCCTCAGTGTGCCGATTTCGAGCCGATGGCTTATGGCCGGCTCCCGTCGCGGGACATTTTCGATGTCCACCACGAGAGGCAAATTAAGGGTTGTCGCTAGGAATATTGGACATATGCCAGCCTTTACCGATATCACCACCGTCCTTGAGCGCCAGTTCCTTGGCCCGCTCATGCTCGCGATATGGCGTAGTGTGAAAATTTGATCGTCGCAATCCCACGCCTGAACGCTGCGATTGCTCCTGCGATATCCGCTTCTGTCGTCGCCCAACCAAGGCTTAGTCGGAAGCTGGCGTCGATTCAGATTGCCGCCGCCATGTGCATCAGCGTGGTGACTGTCAGAGTTCATCGATGCCAGGCAATGCGAAAAATGAGGACTCGGAGTTTCGCCGATCTGGTGCTTCTTGCGCAAACTCTCGGTCTCGCGCTGCTTCCCTCTGAGTCCGAAGCTGACGAGCAGCCTGCCATCCGGCTGCAGCCTCGACAGCTTAGCGCCGCAACCATAGCTTAGCGACGGCGTCGGGCAGCGTGCAGAGGACGAAGGTCATATAAGGACGTCTCATCGATCCACCGCACGACACACTCACGATCGAGGAGATTCGGTCTTGCGAGGACGTAATGCATTTTCAATGCATTGGATCATGTCCGTGTCCTGAAATGGCTTATAAAGAACGCACGTTGCACCCAATGCCATGGCACGCTGATCGAATCCGACATGCGCAAATCCTGTCATGAAAATGACAGGCATATCGAGATTGCGCGCGCGCAGTGCCTCTATCAAAGCGAAGCCGTCCATGCCGGGCATTTGCGCGTCTGTGATCACGCAGGACATGCAAGGCAGCGAAGTGCACTGCAGTAGCTCTTGACCGCCTCCGTACAATTGCACGCTAAGATCGAGCGAACGCAGCAGCCCCCCCATGGCAATTCGCACGGCGACATCGTCGTCAACTATCGCGATCGTGGGCCGAGCTATCACACTGACTCCTTGTATACGCGCTGAGCGCTGGCAATGCTCTGCTGGAAGAGTAGCGCCGAACCGGTCCACACCCAATCATCCGATGGTTTTGCCAATTCTTCGGGTGCACGTCCCACGCTACGTTGCGATGAAGTCACGCTAGCCAGGAAAATCAGTCCCCCAGCGATAGCGAGCCAGCCAGCTATCGTGATCCTGCAAAACCAGGAGAGATGAATTGGCGATGCAGGAGGTGGCCATTGTCTGTTCGTATCAGCTGGCTGAGTCTTCGGCATGGTTGCGGACTTTGGAATGCTGTTTGCTCAGTTCGGCACTGGCAGCGGCGATGTGACAATGGTGAACCGCATGAAGGCGAGGGCGTCTCGAATTCGCTCGTCTGCCAATTCACTTCTGAAGGCCGTTTGCGCCATTGTGCCAAGTCAAGAAACTGAGCGCCGTCAGCAATACGGCTGGCAGCATTACACACCAGAGCGAAAGCATCGAATAGCCAAGGGCGCCGAGAGCGGCGCCCGATGCGAAACCCGCGAGCGCCGGTACCATCTTTTTGAGCCGACCGCGTATGGCTTTGCCTTCCGCCTCAGATGCGGATGGCAGGTCCACCAGGTCAATGATAATTTGCGTCGTATTTCCGGTCATGATCGTGGTGGGGCCGAGGTCTGACAAGGACGTCCGGGACAGTGCGTTCTGAATACCCATGGCCACTACGGCAAGCATGCCGGCGCCGACGGCTGCAGGTGTGCTTGGATCGGAAATGGGAGAGGCGTGGACCCCGACAACTATGAAGAGAACCAGCGCCACGGCCTCGGCAAATAGCAACAGCGGGGGTGCCGATTGTTTGTCCCGTACGATGCGTGACTCGGTCAGCCTGGCGGCCGCAACCGCCAAGGCAAAAGCCGGCAGCGCAAGCAGTTTGGCGAGCAGGCCCGCAGAATCACCGGCGATGTCGACGCCGATCATCACGAAGTTTCCTGTCGCGTGCGCCGTAAATAGGCCGAATAGTGAAATGAACCCGACCACGTCTACATAGCCGGCGACGAAGGCCAGGATGCAGCCGAACGCCGGTCCTGAAAGATCAGCGCGGCGACCGGCGTCAGGAAGCTGTGTGGGTGTCAACGCGGTCTCTCACGATGGTTGGTCAGCGGACGGTCAGAAGCTGTGCCGCATCGCAATGGCGAACGTCTGCGGGTCTGCGCCAGCCTTGATACCGAGGTTGTTGATGGCGAAGTCATAGGTCGCGTTGCTGCGGTTGTTGATGCGGCTGTAGTAGGCGTATAGCGCGGTGCGCTTGGAAAGGGGGTAGTCATAGCCGACGGTTACCTGAAATGCGCCGGTATCCGAACCACTTCGGACGGATCCAATCGTTTCCATGGCTGTGCCGGTGCCATCGCCGACAAAGGCGAAGCCGGCACGTATGCTGCCGGGGCCAAGCTCCTGTATCAGCGAGACGTAGTAGCCATTGCGCGTAAGGTCTCCAGTGGCGGTACGATAGTGCAGGCGTTCATACAGAGCGCTGATGCGCGTCGAGGGGAACTGGTAGGAAATTCCTGCCTTGATTGCGTCGTCGTTGCGTCCGTTGGTCTGATAGTGCTGGTGGATTTCATAGGCAAGCGTCAGGTTCAGGTTGCCGTGGTCATAGGCCGTGGCAAAGGAATACAACGCTGGATTGCGCGGCACCGTGGTCTTTTCTTCCGGCAATCCCCAGGCGATGGCGCCGCTCAAGCCGTGCCACGTCGGCGACTGGTAGTGCAACGAGTTCTTCTGCCGTCGATCAAATGAGCTGGTGTTCTGGACATTGTCGCTGGTAGACGCAGCGCCATTTCCTATTAGCGCCATGTAACCCGCAGTGGTGGGGTAATACGGGTCGTAGTTCTTGGTTGCACTTGTGTACGGCGTGTCCCAGTTGCCCATGAAGAGGGTGCCGTACGGGCTCTGAAGGCCGACCCGCGTATCCCGCGCCGCGATTTGCCCAGCGCCGTTGTCAATCGACAGGGCGCTTTCGATCTGCCAGATCGCCTTGATCCCGTTGGCCAACTGTTCCTCGCCCCGCATGCCGAACACAGAGCGGTTATTCGTGAGGCGCGCCGTATTGCCCAATCTGGTGCCGTCGGTTGCGGTGGTCACGGTCACATACTCGATTGCCGTGTTCAGCCGACCATAGATCACGACGTTGTTTTCCGCCATGGCAGGTGCCGCGGCCGCGGACAAAGAGGCAGCCAAGGCGACGTGAATGCGCCGGCGCGCGATTGCGTTAGTGCGGCTGGTAAGTGCTTCGGGCTGCTTTCGGGAACGACTCATGCTGTTATTGGTTCCCTTCTTTGCTACGTGCGGGGAGGGATGCCGACGGTTCAACGGCCGTGTCCGCATTGGGCGGTGTGCCCGTAATCTTCGGAACGCATTCGCCGCGGAACCATGCCATGGTTACGGGCTCTCCTGCCAGCATGCGCTTGACCGGCGGCACAACCTGCTCGCCAATCAGCATGCCCAGCAGCCCGATCAAAGCAATTGCGGGCGGCGCAGGCGAGCGGACCTGCATCAGTGCATAGATGATGCCGACCAGGATGCCGGCGCCAAGGGAGATGAGATAGAGCTTCATATGTGACAAGGTTGGGGAGGGGGAAATCGGTGCGGCGTTACGCCGGCGGCAAGCCTGGGCCGATGCCGATGTAACCGAGGATCGTGGCCACCCACAGTACCGAAAAGGTGGGTTGGGCCAGCGGGGAAAACGTGCCGCCCGATGCAGGCTTGGCCGCCGAGATGGCAGATTGCGTCATGGTTGTCTCCGCGTGCGAAGGTCATCCCATGCCACGAGCAGGAACCCACCCACCAGGCCCAGATGTTCGAAGAACGCGTTAGCCATCATGAACTGCGCCTCGGGCGGTGCGCTCCAAAACCGGTTGGCCAGGAACGTGGCCATCAGCGTGAACGCCGCCAGCGCCAGTGCGCCTAGCCAGCGCCAGAAGCCAGTCAGGATCATTGCCGACGCACCAAGCTCCAGCGCAATCGTCGCCGCAGCCAGCGGCACGGCGGGCGACAGGCCGAAGTGCTGCATCTCTGTCACTGCGCTGGAGAAGTCGAACAGCTTGACCAATCCGCCCTGCAGGTAGGCTGCGCACAGCAAAAGCAGGGCGATCCAGCGCATCCAGCGAGGCAGTCGGTGCGTATTGTTGCCGGCCGTGGCTAGCGAGGTCGTCGAGATGGTCATGGCCGCTCTCCGATGTGATCAATGTGGATCAGAATGCCCAGCACGAGCAGCCTAGCGCACCCCAGAACGTGCTTTCGTCCGACGTCGGCACGCTCGAGGTCCACGCATTGGCATGCGCATGGCCATGCACGCCGCACGAACTGGCGCAGCCGCACGCGGTGTTCAGCGCCAGTGCGCGCGCCTGGGCCTGCGGGCGCGGCTGGTACTGGCTGCCATGGCGGGCCGGTGACCAGTCGGGCATCGCGGGCGGGATGTCGGGCGAATGCTTGCCGAATTCGCTGTCGCCATAGACCACCTTGCCGCCGAGCACGGTCAGCACCGACGTGATGTCCTGGATGTCGTCGCCCGGCACCGAGTAGTAGTCGGCCGACAACACGGCCAGGTCGGCCAACTGGCCCACCTTGATCTGGCCCTTCTTGCCCACTTCGGATGAGAACCACGTGTTGGCCTCGGTCCACAGGCGCAGCGCCGTTTCGCGATCGAGCAGGTTCGCCTGTGGATACATCGACATGCCGCCGACGGTCTTGCCCGTGGTCAGCCAGTACAGCGAGACCCACGGGTTGTACGAGGCCACGCGTGTCGCGTCGGTGCCGGCGCCGACCTTCACGCCCTTTTCCAGCATCTTCTTGATCGGCGGTGTGGCTTCGGCAGCGCGTGCGCCGTAGCGCTCGACAAAGTACTCGCCCTGGTAGGCCATGCGGTGCTGCACCGCGATGCCGCCACCGAGCGCGGCGATGCGGTCGATATTGCGGTCGGAAATCGTCTCGGCGTGGTCGAAGAACCAGTTCAGGCCGTTGAACGGGATGTCCTTGGCGACCTTCTCGTAGACGTCGAGCGCGCGCGTGATGGTCTGGTCATAGGTTGCATGCAGGCGCCATGGCCAGCGCTTTTCGGCCAGCAGGCGGATCACCGGCTCCAGATCGGCTTCCATCGACGGCGCCATGTCGGGGCGCTCGACACGGAAGTCCTCGAAGTCGGCCGCGGTGTAGACCAGCATTTCGCCGGCGCCATTGTGGCGATAGAGGTCATCGCCCTGGCCTGGCTTGACGGTCGACGTCCAGGTCTTGAAGTCGCTCAGCTCTTCCTTGGGCTTCTGCGTGAACAGGTTGTAGGCCAGGCGCACCGTGAGGTGGCCTTCCTTGTGCAGCTCCTCGATGATGTTGTAGTCCTCGGGATAATTCTGGTAGCCGCCGCCGGCGTCGATGACGCCGGTCACGCCCAGGCGGTTCACCTCGCGCATGAAGTGGCGCGTCGAGTTCTTCTGGTACTCGGGCGGTAGCTTCGGGCCCTTGGCCAGCGTGGCGTAGAGGATGGTCGCATTGGGCTTGGCCAGCAGCAAGCCGGTGGGATTGCCGGCCTTGTCGTGCACGATCTCGCCGCCCGGCGGGTTCGGCGTGTCCTTGGTATAGCCCACGGCACGCAGGGCGGCGCCGTTGAGAATGGCGCGGTCGTACAGGTGCAGGATGAACACCGGCGTATCCGGGGCCGCCGCGTTCAGCTCCTCGATGGTCGGCAGGCGCTTTTCCACGAACTGGTGCTCAGTGAAGCCGCCCACCACGCGCACCCATTGCGGTGCGGGGGTGCGTGCCACTTGATCCTTGAGCATGCGCATGGCATCGGCCAGCGAACGCACACCGTCCCAGCGCAACTCCATGTTGTAGTTCAGGCCGCCGCGGATGATGTGCATGTGGCTGTCAATCAGCCCGGGAATGGCCCGCCGGCCGTTCAGGTCGATCACCCTGGTCTGCGTTTCCGCCAGCTTCATGATGTCCTGGCGCGTACCTACCGCGACGAAGCGGCCGTCCTGGATAGCCACGGCGTCGGCCTGCGGATTGGCACGGTCGAGCGTGGCGAACTTGCCGTTGACGAGAATGAGGTCGGGAGTCGGGTTCGGTGACATGGCGAATAGTTCCGAAGAGGCTGCCGCACCGAGGGCGGCAGCCGAGGTGATGAAGTGCCGGCGGGTAGCATCGTCCTACGCATGGAAACCATGCGTAGGACGATGACTATCTTCATCTTTATTCGCTGCTTAGCGTGCGGGCACCGGGGCGATGGATTCGTGCCCCGTGGCCGTGCGCTGGGCAGCCTTATGGACCATGGTGTAGGCGTAGTCCACGCCCATGCCGTAGGCGCCCGAGTGTTCCTTGGCCACCTTCATCACGGCGTCATA
>NZ_JBXASU010000063.1:0-33635 GCF_058809705.1 Cupriavidus sp. MPR-AND1C
GTGACACCCCCTGCCACCCCACCAACCACCAGCCCGGCCAACTGCACCAACGCCTTACGATCGCTATCACTCAAACCAGGCTGATCGAGAAGCGCCTTACCAAAAGCCTCCATTGCCAGCGAGGCCGCCGCCCCACCTGCAGCACCCGCAGCGAAGCTGCCGCCGGCCGCCTGGGCAAGCAGACCGCCCACCAGAGCATGGACAGCGGCCTTGGTGTCAGGAGAGGAGCCCACCAGCATGTCGCCGACCTTGCTATAAACCATCGGCGCCAACTGCTGCACCAGTTCGGCCCGGACCTTGTTCTCCTCCTGCTGCTCCTTCACCTTCTGGGCATCAAAGATCTTATCGATCGCCTGGTTAGCGCCATCCGTATCCCGATTCAAGCTGGCAAGCGTTTCGTCCACCGTCTTGCCCGTCTTCTCCTTCTGCGCCTCGGCATTGGTGATGGTGACCGTGCCATTGGCAATGGCGCTCTTGGTAGTGCCGGCGGCATCGCCTTCGATTGCCTTTTGCGCACTCCCTGCCGCCGTGGCCGCGAGGGTGTTCACGCCGTTCTTCAGCAGGCTCTGACCACTGTCGAAACTGCCGGCAATCGTCGACGAACTACTGCTGTACTCCGCCTTGTTCTCAATATCGCTGGTAGTCAGCGTGCCGGTGGTGAGGCTGTTCTTGCCGGCGTCAGCCGTGCTGGCCAGCACCGCTCCCTTCAGGTCCGTGTTCTCCTTGACGCTGACCTGGAAGCCGCCATTGCCCGCGTAGATGCCGCTTTGCTCCCTGACCGAGTTGTAGGTGCTGTCGGTGTTGCCGTTCGACACGCTTGCGCTGGCGCTGACCGTGGTGCCGTAGCAGATCGGGGGCACGCACAGGCTGGCCTGGAAGCCGGATGACGATTCGCGGCTGTGGTAGTTGTCGGTGTCTTGCCGGCTTTCCACATTGAGGTTGCGCCCCACGTCTGCCCGCACGGTGTCGCCGGTGACCTGGGCGCCCTTGAGGTTGGTGTCGCGCCCGCTGGTGATGGTGAGCTGGTCGCTGGCGCTGACGTGGCTGTTGTGGTTGGTGACGGAGTCGCCGTCGCCCTTGGCTTTGTTCTGGCTGGCGGCGAGTTCGAGCGTGAAGCCGTTTTGCTGTCCGCCGAGTGCGAGGCCCACGCCGATGCTGGCGTTGCTGCCGCTGCTCTTGCTGCTTTGGCTGGCGGTGTCTTGTGCGCTTTCCAGGTTGACGTCGCGGGCGGCGCTGAGGGTAACGGTCTTGCCGTCGATCTGTACGCCGCGCCCGGTGATGTCGCCGTCGGTGGCGTAGCCGTTGGCGTCCTTGCCGCCGGAGCCGGCGGCGACGATGGTGACGGCGTTGCCGGCCTTGACGGTGGTGCCTTGGTTGGCGCTGGCCTGGCTGCGGGATTCGGACTCGGAGCTGCCGCCGCCGATGCTAACGGTGGCTTTGATCAGCGCGGTGCCGCCGGTGCCGCCGCTGGCGAGGTCCCGCACGGTGCTGACGCCGTTGGCGACCGCGAGCGCGGCCTGCGCTGCGTAGAGCCCGCGCAGGCGGTCGTTCTTGCTGTCTTCCATGCCGCGGGCGGCGTTCTCGATGGTTTGCGCGGCGGTTACCGCGTAGCCGGACAGGGCGAGCGTGACGCCGTACTGGCTGGTTTTGTCGACCTGGTGGCTGTTTGCGGTGTCCTTGCCGGGGTCAAGCACCACGTTTTTGCCGATCAGCGTGACGTCTTTCCCGGCGGCGATGTCGGCGCCGCGTGCGGTGAGGTCGTCCTTGGCGCTGATGGTGACGTTGCCGTTCTGGCTGACCACCTGGCTGCGGATAGTGTTTTCGGTGGTCTGCGCCGTGTCCAGGTGGTGGGACTCGGTGCGGATGCCGACGGTGCCGGTGTAGCCGGTGCCGCCCAGGTCGCCGATCTGGCGGCTGCTGCTGTCGCTGCGCTTGGTCTTGCTGTCCTGGCCGGAGAGGATGTCGACCTTGCCTTGCAGCGCGGCTAGCGTGAGGTCGCCTTCGGCGGACAGGCCGCTGCCGGCGATGGTGATGTCGCCGCTGCGGGCCTTGACGGCGACGGTGTTGCCGGTGACCACCGTGGCGTTTTGCCGGGTGGCGCTGGCGTCGCCGCTGCCGCTGTCTTTCTGGCTGCCGTACGGCAGCATGGAGACGCCGCCGTTGTTGGGGCCGCCGCCGACAAAGCGGCCGATGTCGCCAAGCGAGGGCGCGGCGGTGCTCAGGCTCCAGCCGCTGCTGCTGGAGCTGGTGGCTTCGCGGTAGCTGTCGGTGGAGGCTTGCAGCAGGACGTCGCGCTGGGCGTCGAGGATGGCGGCGGCGCCGGCGCTGACGGTGCTGCCGGCGATCAGGATGTTGCCGTCGGTGGCTTTGCCGCTGGCGTCCTTGTTGCCGTTGCCGGTGGCGCGCAGGCGGATATCGCCGGCGCCGGTGAGCTGGCTGCCCCGCTGCGAGATCGATTCGGTCTCCACCTGGCTGCTGCTGCGGTTGCTGCCAAGGGTGATGCCCACCTGCGGCGCGGTGAAGGCGGCGGCGCCGAGTTCATTGAGCGTTTGCTTGGCGCGGGTGACGGTGCTGGGGTTGCGCTGGATGTTCTGGAGGTTGCGCGCCGTGTCGAGCGGCGTGCCGGTGAGCGCCATGGACAGGCCGCTGGAGCGGCTGCTCTGGCTGCTCTCCTGGGCGATGTGGTCCACACCGGCCAGCACGGCGATGTTCTGCGCCTGGATGTCGATATGGCCAGCGGTGGTATTGCCGTCCTTGCGCCCGGCGATCAGGTCGCTGCCGAGGATGGTGGCGTCGCGCCCGGCGCTGATGGTGACATTGCCGTTGGTCGCGCCCACGGTGCTGCGCGCATCGCTCTGGGTGACGGCAACGGCGTGGCCGGCGCTGTTGGCCTGGCTGCTGCCTGCCGAGATGCCGATGCCGCCCTTGCCGGCAAAGGCGGAGAGGCCGGAGGATGTCTGCTCATGCGCGTAGCTTTCTTCGCGGGTGTTCTGGCCGGCGGTGATCAGCACGTTGCCGCGGGTGGCGGCCAGGGTGACGCTGTCGGTAGCGGCGATGCCGCTCTGGCGCACGGTGAGGTCGTTGCCGGCGGCGACGCGCACGGTGTCGCCGCTGACCAGGCTGCCGACGCCAAGGTCGGCATGGCTGCTGGTCTGGTCGTGGCTGGCGCTGCGCGAGAGCAGGCCGCTGCTTTTGCTGCGGCCATCGTAGCTGGCGTCGTGCACTTCGCGGGCTTCGCCGATGGTGATGTCCTGGGTGGCGACGATGCTGACGCCGGAGCCGGTTGCGCCGGTCGCGCCGGTCGCGCCGGTCACGCCGGGCTTGCCGGCGCTGACTTCCGAGCCGGTCAGCATGACGCTGCCCTTGCCTGTGCCGGTGACCGGCGCGGCGGTGATGCCGTTGGCTTCCAGCAGGCTGGCTGCCAGCGTTGTTTGCCCGGCGGCCAGGGTGGCGCTGGTGCCGCCTTGCACGGTGCTGCCGCGCACGGTTTCGTCATAGGCGGCCTGCGTGTAGGACGCGCCCTTGCCGCCCAGCGAGCCTTCGTTGTGCGCGGTGGTGTCTTTCTCGGCCGTGACGGTGAGATCTCGCCCGGCGATCAGGGACACATCGCCGCCCGCCCCCACGCTGGACCCCGCCAGTGCGGCGTCGCGCCCGGCCACCGCCACCACATTGCCGCCTGCCTGCACCGTGCTGCCGGCCACGGTGCTGGTCTTGTCGTGGGCATAGCTTTGCCCGCCGCGCGAGACTGCGTCCTGCGTGGTGCCAAGGGTGACCGCGCCGATGGTGAGGTCGCGCCCGGCGCCGATCAGCGCGCCCTTGCCGGCTTCGAGCACGGCGCCGCTGAGGGTGACGTCGCGCCCGGCCAGCACCACGGCGTTGCCGGCGGCCGAAATGGCCGCCACCGCGGCCACGCCCGTGGCGCCCGCGCTGTAGCCGTTGGGGCCGATGGTGCGGACTTCCGTGACGGTCTGCGTTTCGTTGACCACATCGCGCCCGGCTTGCACCAAGACATCCTGGCCGCCGATGCGCCCGCCCAGGTTGCGTACGTCCTGCAGGGCCTGGACCACGGTGGTGCCGGTGGTGTCGCCAATGGCGCCGCGGTTGACGATGTTGTTGCCGAGCACCTGCGTGGCGACGTCGCCAACGATGCGGCCGCTGTTGTTGACGTTGCCGGTGGCATTGAGCGCGACGCTGTTGCCGGTGACGAGCGCGCCGGTGCTGTTGAGGTCGACGGCGTTGGACTGCGCCAGGTAGACCTTGGGCACCAGCACCGATTGATGCGTGCCGTCGGGCAGCGTCACGTCTTGCGCTACCAGCCAGACCATGTCGGTGGTGAGCTGGCGCATCTGGTCGTCGGACAGGCCGACGCCGGGGGACAGGCCGAAGGATTTGGCGTAGGTCACGCCGCTGTTCATCAGGGCCTGGTATTCCTTCATCTGGTCGGTGTAGCCGGCCAGGAAGGTGCGGCCGGTCAGTGCCGTGACCTGGTCGCGGACGAGCTTTTCTTCATAGAAACCGTCGCCGAGGCGCTTTTGCACCTGCTGCGGGTCCAGGCCGAGCGCACCCAGCATGTAATCGCTGGAGAGGAAGGTCTTGTACTGGGTGAAGCGTGAGTCGGTCTCGATCAGGTAGGGCGTGGCCGGGGCCGGGCGCAGCGTGAACAGGCCGTTGACGGGCAGCGTCAGGTTGGGGATGCCGCCGGCGGCGGTGCCGAGCGTCTGCAGGCGGTTGGTGGCGCCGGTGGCGGCCGCGACGGGGCCGGCGCCGAGGGTTGGCGCGGCGCCGGCCGTGCCCGCGAGGCTGTCAAGCTGCGTGCCGGAGGCGCTGCCGCCCGCCACGCCGCTGCCGGTGACGGTCTGGCCAACGCGGTTGACGGAGCCCACGGTGATGTCCTGCGCGGTGGTCTGCACTGCCTGGTTGGCGGTGGCAAGGGCCGGCAGCGCGGCGACCGTGGTGGGTGCCTGGGGCGTGGTTGGATACGGCACCGTTTGCTCATCGCTGTTGCCGCCGGATTTCTGGTGCCAGTAGAAGGTGGAGGTGTCGGTGGTGCTGACCGTCTGCTGGAGCACCGTGCCGACGTCCTGTATCGCGCCGCCGGCGGCGCGCCGGGACAGGTTGCCGCCAGCGGCCATGATGGACGACTGGTTCAGGACGTTGCCGCCGTCGCTGTTGATGCGGATCGAGCCCTGGGCCTGGACCCGGGCTGCCGCGGTGGCGCTGACCAGGCGGTCGGTGGCAACAGTGGTGACGGTGGTGCGGGAAGTCTCGCTGTAGTCGTGAACGTCCGGGCCGAGGTCGTAGCGCACGCGCACCTGATCCGGGCGCATGTGCTTGGCGGGATCCCAGTCTGGCCAGAAGGTGATCCTGTAGGTGGTGCCGGTGTCCTGGATGTCCTGGTAGTACTGGGTGGGGTTGGTGGCAAACGGGCGCCCGCCCGGGCCGTCTCCGCCGGTGCAGCCGTTATCGTTGCAGATCGGGCCGTTGTAGCCGCCGTAGGTCTCGAAGGGCGGCTGCGTGAAGGACAGCGTCTTGGCCGTGGTATTGAGATTGACCACGTTGGACTTTGGCACTTCCAGGGTGACCGGGGCGCGCAGTGCGTTGACCATGTCCCCGCTGATGCTTGCCGCCGTAGTGCGCCAGGCCCATCCGGGGAACGTGGCACTCAGGTGGCCATTGGTTTCTCCGTCACCCAGCCCGGCGAGCCAGAGCGAGAGCGTCTGCGTCGTCGTGGTCTGCGGCGTGCCCGCCTCCGTCACGATGCTGGTGCGCGTGTTGTTGACCGTGCGCGCGGCGATGTCGATGTCGCCGTCCGCCTCGATCGTTGCCGAGCGGTTGTTGAGCACGCCAACCTGGTTGGCCAGCATGCCGGTGCCCGGGTCGCGCGTGCCGTCGCGGGCGATCTGCAGGTTGCCGGCGCTGTAGATCAGCGCGCCGTCCAGGTTGGAGACGGCGTTTGAAGCATGGATCTTGAGGTCCTGCGCGGCGGCGATGACGGCGGCCGGGCCGGTGTTGCTCACGTCGGCGGCCTGCACCTGCACGGTGTTGCCGATCACGGCGCCGGTGTTGGCCAGTGCGCCGCTGCTGGTGTTGACGGCATTGCCTTCGATGCGTCCGGCGTTGGTGATGGTGCCGTCGGCCTGCACGGTGGTGGCCTGCGAGTTGATGCCGGCGCCGGCGGCGTTGTTCACATTGGCGCCACGCACGGCCAGGCTGCCGCCGGCCGCCAGCGTGCCGGTGTTGGTTACCGCGCCGCTGGCACGGAGTTGCAGGTCGCCGTCGGCGCGCAGCTTGTTGGCGGCGTCGTTGAGATAGTCGCCCGCCACGTTGAGCGTCAGGTTGCGCCCCGCCGTCATCTCGCCGCTGCCGCTGACGGTGCCGCCGAGGCTGGATACGCCCACGTCCTGGTTGGCGCGTACCGCGCCACCCTGGTTTGTCATGGATGCCAGGGTGAGCTGCACGTTGGCGCCGCCAAGCACGTTGCCGCCTTCATTGGCGAGCGTGGTGCCGGCCTGGTTGAGGGTCAGGCCCTTGGCGCCGTAGATCCTGCCGCTGCGATTGTCCACGCTGCGGGTCACGCCCAGCGTGAGCGCGCCGGCCGCGGCGATCTGCGCGCCGCTGGCGTTGGCGAGATCGGTGGCGGCGAGGGCCACGTCGCCGTTGCCGCCGAGCGTGCCGCCGGTGTTGTCCAGCGTGCCGGCGGCGGTGATGGCGGTGGCGCCGTCGCCCGCGTTGGCAAGGCGCCCGCCGCGGTTGTCGATGCCGGATGCGGAGACGGTGGCCTTGCCGTGCGCGCCGTTGGCGGTGAACGTGCCGCCGGCGTTGTTCAGCGCGCCAGCGGCTGCGACCGCCAAATCGCCGCTGGTCTGCGCCGTGCCGCCGGTGTTGTCCACCTGGCCCTGGCTGCTGAGCGACAGGCCGGACTGGCCGTAGAGCGTGCCCTGGCGGTTGACCAGGCCTGCGGCCGTGGTGACACTGGCGGCGCCTTGCGCGGACAGGTTGCCCCGGGTGTTGTCCAGCGAGGCCGCCTGCACCGCGAGTGTGCCGTTGCCCTGGATGGCGCCGGCTGTATTGCCCAGCGCGCCCCGGCTCGTCAGCGCCAGGGTGCCGTCTCCTGCGTGCGCGATGCGCCCGCCGTCATTGGCCAGCGACTGCGCGTCCACGGTCAGGTTTTTGCCGTTGGTGGCCAGCGTGCCCGCGGTGTTGTCGAAGGCGCCACCCGCGTTGATGCTAGTGTCGGCCTTGCCGAACTGGTTGATGGCGCCGCCGCTGTTGGACAAATTGCCCGTGGTGCGGATGCCGACCTGGTCGCCTTCGATGCGGCCGGTGGCGTTGTCCAGCGACGCCGCCGACAGCTCGACCACGCCACCGGACAGGGTGCCCTGGCGATTGCTGGCCGCGCCCGCCACAGTGGCCGTGAGCGCTTCGCCCGCCGTGATGCTGCCCTGGCCGTTGTCCAACGACTGTGCATCCAGGCTGGCAGCGCCCTTGGCGGTGATCTGCGCATGATTGGAAAGCGTGCCGGCCGCCAGTTCCACCTTGCCGTTGCCGCCGATCCGGCCCGCATTGGCGTTGACCAAGGCTTGCTGCGCCTGGACCCGGGTCAGGCCGTCGCCCGCATTGACGATGCGCCCCGCGGTGTTGTCCACGCTGGCACCGGCAAGCGACAGTGCGCCGTGCGTGCCAGCGGCTTCGATCCGGCCGGCCGTGTTGGCCACCGCGCCGGCGGCCCGCAGGTCCAGCGCGCCGTTGCTCTGGATGGTGCCCGCGGCATTGCCCAGCGCGCCCCGGCTGGTCACGGCCAGCGTGCCGTCGCCCGCGTGCGCGACGTGGCCGCTGTCGTTGGACAGCGATTGCGCGTCCACCGTCAGGTTCTTGCCGTTGGTGGCCAGCGTGCCCGAGGTGTTGTCCAGGATGCCACCCGCGCTGATGCCGGTGTCGGCCTTGCCGAACTGGTTGATGGCCCCGCCGCGGTTGGCCAGGCCGCCCGCCGTGCGGATGCCGACCAGATCGCCTTCGATGCGGCCCGTGGCGTTGTCGAGCGAGCCGGCGTTGACGGCGAGCGCGCCGCCTGCCTGCAACTCGCCTTGCTGATTGTTGACGGCACCGGCTGACTGCAGCGTGGCTGCGCCTTGCGCCAGCATCCGTCCGCCCTGGTTGGAGACGCTGCCGGCGGTGATGGTGGTGGTGCCCTGGCTGCTCAACTCCCCCCGGTCATTGACGAGCGCCCCGCTGGCATTGGCGCTTAGCGCCCCGCCCGCCTGGCTGCTGGCGCCGCTCAGGTTGATGTCGCCCGCGCCGGCGGCGAGGCTGAGGTTGCCCAGCGCCGCGTTCTGGCTGCCGGCGAGCTGCAGCGCCGCGCCCTGCAGGCTGGCATTGCCGCCCGCAAGGTGCTTGCCGCTGGCCGACAGCGTGCCGGCCACCACCACACTCAGGTCCGCCTGCTGGCCGATCGTGCCGTCGCCATTGACGCCCGCGCCCAACGTGCCGCTGGAGACCACGCTGCCCGCGTTGACGCGCAAGCCTTGCTGCGCCGCCAGCGTGCCGCTGTTGCCGAGTGCGCCCGCGGTATCGAGCGAAACCGCCTGTGCGCCGTAGGTGGTGCCGCTGTTCTCCACGCCGCCGCGCGCGGTGATGGCGAGGTTGCCGCTGGCGCTGGTCTTGCCGGCGAGTTCCAGCCGGCCTTGCGCGCTGAGCGTCAGGTCGCCGGCCTGCGCGGCCAGCACGCCGCGGTTGCTCACGCCCACGCCAGCCTCGGTGCCGACCAGCAGGATCTTGTTGGCGTACATGCCGCCTAGCTGGCTCACATCGATGCCGATGCCGGGCGCGGGCGCTGTCCCGGCAATGGGCGTGGCGGCCAGCGTGGCGCGGTCTACCTGGCTGGCGCCGGCGATGACGTTGAGGTTGTTGGCATAGATGGCCGCGTTGGCGGTGACGCTGCGGGCGATCAGGTCTACCTGGTCGACGTTGCTGGCGTTCAGCCCGGCGCCCTGCACCGAGATCTGGCCGCCGGTGACACGAAAGGCGTCGAGGCTGCCGGTGCCGCCGTACACGGGCACGCCGGTGGTCAGCGTGGCGCGGCTGGTGTTGATGAAGCCACCACCGTCCACCATGATGCCGTTGGGGTTGGCTACCACCACTTCGGCCCGGGCGCCGGCCACTTCCAGGTAGCCGCGCAACTGGCTGGGCAGCGCGCTGGTGACCTGGTTGACGATGATGCGCGCGTTCTGGCCCGGCAGCAGGTTGGGGTTGCCGTTGACGAATCCGGCTTGCTGGGTCGAGACGATGGTGGGCGAGTTGTTGAGGATCGCGCCGCCCCTGGCCACGTCGAACTGGGTGTAGGCGTTGGTGGATACGCCCGCGCCCGAGGGCCGCGTGATGTTGACTTGCGCAAGGCCGTTGCTGGTCTGGATCACGCCGGGACGATTGGCGCCGGCATTGGGGTCCGCCACGATCTGGGCAGTGGCAGGGGCGGCCAGCCCAAGCAGGGCAATCGAGGTCAACGAGGCAAACGAGGCAGTTGAGGCCAACGAAGCAAAGCGCGTGCGCGGCATGGCAGGCAGCGCGGCCACCATCGATGCGACGGGCGCCGGGCCTTGCCCCGCCCGGCGGCTGCGCCGTTGCGCGCGTGCGCCGCCTTGCTGTCCTTTTCCGATGCTGGCGGCCGACTCTTCGACGGCGACCAGCATCCCGCGATGCCTGCTGTAGACCAGGCGGAAATTGCCCTTATTCATGATTGGATAGACCCTGGATTTGCGGTGCTTTTCTGATGACTGGCACCCTTGCCGGAATGACTGGCGACAACCGTCATCCTCTTTGAATGTATCGACAATATTTAATGACGACGGCAATGCAGTCAATCGGACAAGTACGAATAAAGGGGTATTGCGAGCGCACAAGAGCAGAAATTGCGCACCGCCACTCACCGCCAATCGACGGCTGCAAGCGGGGTTTCGGGAGATTTTGCAGCGCAGGGCGCGCCTCGGCCTACTGAAGGGGGATTGAAAAACAGACGCGCGGCGTGTTATTAGCGCCGGGATAAAAGGCAATGCCTGGGATTGGGACTAAGATTAGGACTAGGATTAGGAACAGGATTAAGACATTCCTAATCCTAGTCCTAGGCGCCTGAATCAATAGGAATTATCAGAATAGATACATTTCACTAAGAACGGAATTCAGACTATCTCCGACAACCCTCATTAACGGCAGATGTCCGCGCTCCTTTAGCGCGCAAGCCGGACGCGGCGTCAGCTACGCCCGATTTCCTGCAGGATGCGCGTGAGCAGGTAGAGGCGCGGCACGATGGAATCGATCTCGATGTACTCATCGCGCGCGTGGTATCCGAAGCCCGCCAGGCCGAAGCTCTCCACGACCACCGCCTTGCCGGAGCGCCCGGCGAAGCCCGCGTCGGTGGCGCCGCCGGTGCCTTCGGCCAGTGCCAGCTGGCGGCCGTCGAGCTCGGCGTAGATGGCTTGCGCGCGGTGCGCCAGTTCGCGCCCGCGCGCGTTGGCGACAAACGGCGGCCGGCCGGTTTCCATGGTCACGGTGGTTTGCGTGTCGGGGACGAGCTTGCCTTCGTCCACCTTCTTTTGCAGCGCGGCCTGCAGCTTGCCGGCACCGTCCTTGACCGTGGTGCGCACGTCGCCGATGGCGGTGGCATGCTCGGGTATCTGGTTGCGGACCTCGCCGGCCTGCGCGGTGGTCCAGTTGAGCTGGGTGCCCGGCACGGATTTGGCCACGTCGCGCGTTTGCTGCAGCTGGTAGGCCAGCTCGATCAGCGCATTGCGGCCCAGCTCCGGCGCGGCGCCGGCGTGCGAGGCGCGCCCCTTCACTTCCATGATGGCGGTTGCCGTGCCGCTGGCGCCCATCAGCAGCGCCTCGGTCTTGACCACGGCCTTGGCGGCGGTCGGCTCGAACGACAGCACGACGTCGTGCTGGTCGGCCAGTCTGGCGATGGTCTCGCCGGAGCCGATGGAGCCAACTTCCTCGTCGGGATTGAACAGTACCGTCAGCTCGGCATAGTCGTTCCAGCCGGCCGCCTTGAGGATGGCCAGCGCATGCAGGATCACCGCGATGCCGCCTTTGTCGTCGGCGATGCCGGGGCCGTAGAGCCGGTTGCCGTCTTGCTTGATGGGCTGCGTTGCCAGTATGTTGGCCGGATAGACCGTATCCATATGCGCGATCAGCATGATGCGGCGCTTGCCCGTGCCGGTCAGCGTGCCCTTGACCATGATGCCGGGGCCCTTGGTGACCGCGATGCGCTCGGTGCGGGCGCCCAGCGCCGCCAGCCGGCCTTCGGTGTAGCTGGCCATCTGCGCCAGGCCCGCCGCGTTGGCGCTGCCTGACTCGATCGACACCATCTCCTTGAGCGACTGGATCACCGCGGGCTCCGCGGTGCGAGCGGCGGCCAGCAATTGGCTGTCGGCGGCCTGGGCGGCGTGGGCGCCGCCGGTGGCGAGGATCAGGGTGGCGATGGCAGCCTGGGTCAGCCGGCGCAGGGAGGAATGCATGGTGTCTCCTGTGAAGGATTGGGTCGTTGTGAAGGCAAGCCGGGAGGCAAGCCGGGCGATGCTAGCGCGGGCGCTGCCGCCCGCGCCGGAGCGCCTTAGTTGCGCCCGATTTCCTGCAGGATGCGCGACATCAGGTAGAGCCGCGGCACGATGGAATCGATCTCGACGTATTCGTCGCGGGCGTGGTATCCGAAGCCCGCCAGGCCGAAGCTCTCCAGCACCGTGGCCTTGCCCGAGCGCACGGCGAAGCCGGCGTCGGTGCCGCCCCCGGTCTGCGGCACCAGCGTCAGCTCGCGGTCGATCTCCTTGTAGATCGCCTGGGCCTTTGCCGCCAGCGCGCGGCTGCGCGCATCGCTCACGTAGGGCGGACGCCCGGAGATGACTTTGACCGTGGTTTCGGTGTCAGGGACCAGCTTGCTTGCGCTGACCTTGGCTTGCAACGCGGCCTGCAGCTTGTCCTGCGCGTCGGGCTGGGTCAGGCGCACGTCGCCCACGGCGCTGGCCTTTTCGGTGATCTGGTTCAGCGGGCCGTTGGTGTTGGCCTGGGTCCAGATCAGCGCGGCGCCCGGCACGTCCTTGGCCACTTCACGCGTTTGCAGCATCTGGTACGAAAGTTCATAGAGCGCGTTGCGGCCCAGCTCGGGCGCGGCGCCCGCATGCGCGGCGCGGCCCTTCACATCCAGCGTGGCCGTGGCGACGCCGGCCGCGGCCAGCAGCAGCGGCTGGCCTTTCATGACGACCGAGCCCGCGGACGGCTCGCAGGACAGCACCACGTCGTGCTGCTCCGCGAGCTTGGCGATGGTGTCGCCGGAACCCAGCGAGCCCACTTCCTCATCCGGGTTGAACAGCACGGTGATCTGCGCATAGTCCTTCCACCCGGCTGCCTGCAGGATGGCCAGCGCATGCAGGATGACCGCGATGCCGCCCTTGTCGTCGGCGATGCCGGGGCCGTACAGGCGGTTGCCGTCCAGCTTGATCGGCTGGGTGGCCAGCGTGTTGGGGCCGTAGACCGTGTCCATATGCGCGATCAGCATGATGCGGCGCTTGCCGGTGCCGGTGAGCGTGCCCTTGACCATGGTGCCGGGGCCTTGCGTCACGGCGATGCGCTCGGTGGCCGCGCCCAGCGCCTTGAGGCGTGCTTGCGTGAAGCTGGCCATTTGCGCCAGGCCGGCGGCATTGGTGCTGCCGGACTCGATCGACACCATGTCCTTGAGCGACTGGATCAACGCGGGCTCGGCCGCGCGGGCGGCGTCCAGCAGTTGCGTGTCCGCGGCGCGTGCGCTGCCGGCTGCGCCGAAGGCCAGCGCGAGCGCTGCCACGGCGGTTTGGGTGAGTCGGCGCAGGGATGGCTGCATGAAGTCTCCTGTGGCTTGCTTGGTTATTGTGGTTAGGGCGGTGGTTCGCCGAGCGACGATGCTAGCCCTTGCGGGCGTGGCAAGGTAGGATCAATCCCGCCAATTGGAATGCCGATCCCGCCATGCCTCCCTCTTCTGCCACCACCGCCCTGCCCGAGACGCCCTCCGCCAGGCGCCCCGTGCCGCTGCACGTGCGCTTGCTGTGGCTGCCCGAGGCCATGCCCGGCATGCTGTTCGGCGCGCTGGATGTGCTGCGCGCCGCAGCCGGGGTGGCCCGGCTGCAACGCCCGGATGCGGACCGCGACCTGAGCTGGACCGTGATTGGCCCGTCAGGCCGCGCGCTGGCCCTGCCCGCCCTGGGGCTGGAGCCCGCGCGGCGGCGGCGCGCCACGGAAGACGGCAATGCGCTGGTGGTGGTGCCGGGTGTGCTTGCGCGCAATGCGCCGCACCTGGGCGAGATCCTGGGCGGCGCCGGCCAGGCGCTGCGCTTGCTGGAGCGGCACGCACAGGCGGGCGGATGGATCGCGGCGGGCGCGAGCGGCATCGCCTTTCCCGCGGAGCTTGGCCTGCTCGATGGCGCGCGCATGGGCGCGCCGTGGACCTTCCAGAGCTGGATGAGCCAGCGCTATGCGCGCTGCGATTTTTCCGCGAGCGAGCCGATGGGCTTGCACCAGCGCGTGTTTGGCTGCGTGGCGCCGGCGCTGCAGACGGAGTTCATGCTGCGCGTGCTGGGGCACCTGCATGACCCCGACCTGGCGCAGACCTGCTCGCGCATGCTGCTGTACCAGGCCGAGCGCCAGCAGCTCACGCCAGAGCTGGTGTCGCAACGCTGGCTCAGCAAGACCGCCGACAGCCCCGTCTACCGCGCCATGCGCTGGCTGCAGGCCAATGCGGATACGCCGTACCGGCTGGCGCTGGTGGCGCAGGCGGCGGCCGTGAGCGAGCGGACCTTGCTGCGGCATTTCCGGCAGGTCAGCGGCATGACGCCGCTGGAATACCTGCACGGGCTGCGCGTGGAGCGCGCCAAGACCCTGCTGGAGGTGACCCTGCATGGCTCGCAAGCGGTGGCCGAAGCCTGCGGCTACAGTGACGCGGCGGCGTTCGGGCGGCTGTTCCTGCGGGCAACGGGGATGTCGATGTCGAGCTACCGGGCGCGCTTTGCGCTGCGCTCGCAGCGGCGCTACTGGCGCGTGGAGGACATGCCGCGCCCGGCGGGCACGGCATGATCCGATCCGGCGATTGAGTCTGCGAACCTGCGAACCTGCAAACCTGCGAAGCGAGGTTGGCAGTGGCGCTCAGTTGCTCAGCTCGATGCGGTTGACCACGTCCTCGACCCCATGCACGTACCAGGCATCGCGCTCGGCCTGGCGTTTGGCGGCCTCGGTGGTGGCGTAGCCTTCGAGCGTGACGACGCGGTCCTTGGTCTGCACGCGGATGCGGTCTGCATCGACGAACTGGTCGGTCTCCAGCACCAGCTTCAGCGCTTCCGTGACTTCGTCGTCGCGGTCGGCTTCGGCCGGGGCCACCACCAGCTCGTTGACCACGCAGCGGCAACCTGGCGACCACCACGCCAGCACACCGGCCAGGCGCATGTGCGACAGGCTGATGACGTGGCCGCGCAGGGTCACCACGCCGTCGATGACTTCGATGGCGATCTCTCCGCTGGACTCGCCAACGGCTTCGCGCACGGGTTCGATCCTCCCCTTGGCATGCGCGCAGATGCGGCAATTGCGAAAATCGATCGCCTGCAGCAACCGTACGCAGATGGCATTGCGCAGCTCGCCGTCGCCTACCGCCGCGCCGCCATCGGTAACGCGCAGGTGATCGATCACGGCGGACACGCCGTCGACACGGCGTACCGACGCGGCAACGCGGCTCTTGTCGACAATATCGGGGACTTCGCCTTCGAGAATCAGCGCGCCGTCGCTCAGGCGCAGGTGGATGGTGGGATGGATGGGATGGCTGTGGAAAGGCACGTGGGCGATGGCCGCCCTAGCCTGAGTCAGGACTGCTTCACTGCTATGCATGATGTCTGCCTTATCTTGGAAGGTCTGGATATAGGAGACGCGTTCAGTCCATTGAACGCCCGCGCGGTCTCGTGCCAAGTGCGGCGCGGGACGGCGAATCTTCATTATAGGTAGCCAGGATGGCCGCGCCCGACCTATTGGCCTGTTGGCCTATCGGCCGATCAGCCTACTGGCCGGACGCCGGGTCCGGGGCCGGCGCCCGCCGTGGCCCGGTCAGGTTTCCACCTTGGCATCCATGGTGATCTCCGCCTTTAGCAGCTTGGACACCGGGCAGCCGGCTTTGGCCCCTTGCAGGCATTGCTCGACCGCCGCCTGGTCGGCCCCGGGCACGCGCACTGTCACGTCCAGGTGCACGGCGGTGATGGTGAAACCGGCGCCGTCCTTGTCGAGCGTGACCGTGGCCTTGGTGGCAATGCTCTGGGCGACCATCCCGGCCTCGCCCAGGATCAGGGACAGCGCCATGGAGAAGCATCCCGCATGAGCCGCCCCGATGAGTTCCTCGGGATTGGTGCCGGGGCCGCCTTCGAAGCGGGCCTTGAAACCGTAGGGCGCATCCTTGAGCACGCCGCTCTCTGCCGAGATGCTGCCCTGGCCGTCCTTGATGCCGCCTTGCCACTTGGCCGATCCGTACTTTTTCATGAGCGTTCTCCATCGTCGAAAGGGAAAGGCGCGGTGTTCGCCGCGCTGGTAAAGGGACGCTTGCGGCGCGCCCGGAAATGCAGGTACTGCCATGGTGCGACGCTAGAATGGCCGGCCGGGTTCACGGCGCATGGCGCGCAGGGGTTCCGGATCACAGAAAAAAACGCGAAATCACGGGCAATTCCAGCAAACAAGACATCAATTCCATTCAATTTAAGCGAATTCCATGGAACTGAATCCCCGGTGCGACTGCCTTACATGCGAGTTGCCGCCAGAGCGGATTGCCGCCCCCCAAGCTGAACCACAATAGGACGCCAAGGGGAAAACAGCCAGCAAGCCCGCCGAGGACGGCACTTTCCCGTCAGTCCTGACGTGCTTTGCCCATCACTACCAAGCTGAATCCACACATTTCATTGAACATAAAAGGGAGAACGGATGCCGTTGACGTCGAATAAATTGCCTGCCTGGACCTTATGGCTGCCGCTGGCAGCCTGGGCCATCCTCGGGGCAGGCATGGCAGTGCCCGGCCAGGCGCTGCTGCTGGTGCTGGCCGGCCTGGCCCTGGCGGGCTCGGTATTTGCAGCGGTGCACCATGCCGAGGTGGTCGCGCATAAAGTGGGCGAGCCCTTTGGCACGCTGGTGCTGGCAATTGCCGTGACCGTGATCGAAGTGGCGCTGATCGTCTCGGTGATGCTGTCCGCGGGCCCCGAAAAGGCCGGGCTGGCGCGCGACACCGTGTTTGCCGCGGCCATGCTGGTGTGCAACGGCATCGTGGGGATCTGCCTGCTGGTGGGTGGCCTGCGCCATCGCGAGCAGGCTTTCCAGGCGCCGGGCGCCACCGCCGCGCTGGCCGTGCTGGCCGCGCTTGCCGTGCTCACCATGGTGTTGCCCAACTACACCAGCGCGATCCCCGGGCCGATGCTGTCGCAGTCGCAGCTGGCCTTTGCGGGCATTGCCTCGCTGGTGCTCTATGGCAGCTTTGTCTTTGTGCAAACCGTGCGCCATCGGGACTACTTCCTGGTGGAAGGCACCTCCGACGAAAGCGTCCATGCCCCGCCCCCGCCCGCGAAGATCGCGCTTGCCAGCGGCGGCATGCTGCTGGTGTGCCTGGTGGCGGTGGTCGGCCTGGCCAAGCTGCTTTCACCCACGGTGGAAGCGGCGGTAGCGAGTGCCGGCGCCCCGCCGGCCGTGGTTGGCATCGTGATTGCCGCGCTGGTGCTGTTGCCCGAGGGGCTGGCCGCGCTGCGCGCTGCGCGTGCCGACCGCCTGCAGACCAGCATGAACCTGGCGCTGGGCTCGGCGCTGGCCAGCATCGGGCTGACCATCCCCACCGTGGCCGCGGTCTTCATCGCGGTTGGCAAGCCGCTGACGCTGGGCCTGGGCGCGACGGAAACCGTGCTGCTTGCACTGACCTTGCTGGTCAGCACGCTCACGCTGCACTCGGGCCGCACCACCATGCTGCAGGGCGTGGTGCACCTGGTCATCCTGGCGGCGTACTTGTTCTTGTCGGTCGTGCCTTAAGCCGGGAGCAGTCTCGGCGGGGGCGGTTTCTGGCTGATGGCTTCTCCGCGCCGAGCGCACACAATGCGCGCTCGCCATGAGACCAATTCGGTGCTGGTTGCGTGCAGTCCTTTTGCGCAAACTGGCGCCCATGACGCTCATGACGCCCAGGGTCCCCACGATCCCCACCAAACGCATTGTCATCGTCGGCGCCGGCGTGGCCGGCAGCATCATGGCCCGCGCGCTGGCCATGCAAGCCGGGCTGGAAGTCACCTGCCTGGAGCAGGTTGCACCGGATGACCGCGCTAGCGCCGGGCTGGTGATCGGCCCCAACGCCATCAAGGCCTTGCACATGCGCGACCCGCTGCTGGCCAGCGCCATCGGCGAGGCCGGCCTGCCCTGGGATCACTGGCGCGTGTCGCTGTGCAGCGGCGAGGTGCTGCTGGACCTGCCGCTCACGCGCGTGGCGGACCATGGCGGCGTGCGCATCCTGCGCGACACGCTGTACCGCGTGCTGCGCCAGGCCGCCGGCAACACCGTGCGTTACCGTTGCAAGCTGCTGGCGTGCGGCGCCAGCCGGCAGGATCCGGCACGCAGCTACGTCGTCTGGGAACAGCATGGCCAGCGACACCGGCTTGACGACATCGACCTGCTGATCGCGGCCGATGGCCGTGACTCGCCCACCCGCAGCGCGTTTGACAGCCAGCCCCGAATGCACCAGCTTGGGGCTCTGCTGTTCCGCCTCCTGGTGCCGGACGCCGGCGCCGGCCGGATCGACGATTACGAGCAATGGTGCAACGGCCCTAACCGCCTGCTGGCCTTCCGCTTGCCGCACGGGCAGATCAATATCGCCGGCAGCCTGCCGCCGGCCCCCGGCGACAACACGCTTCACGCGGGCATTGGCCCGCAGGCGCTGCGCGCCGCCTACACGCCCGCGCACGCCAGGCCGGGGCCGCAGGCAGGCTGGCTGATCGATGCGCTCTGCGCCAATGGGGATGCCATCTGCTGGTACCGCATGCAGGCGTGCGGCATCCGCTTTGCCGAGCCGCAAGCGCAGGTGATGTACCTGGGCGACAGCGCCCATGCCATGGCGCCACCGCTTGGCCAGGGCGTGGCGCAGGCCATCGAGGATGCCTGCAGCGCCGCCGAGCTGATTGCCACTTCGCTGGCCGGCGGCGAGACCAGCCCGCGTGCCTGGCTGACCGCGTTTGAAGCGGCCCGGCTCGAACGCCTGCGCTTTGTGATGTCGGTGGCCCCGCACGCCGCCGGCCTCATGCTGGGCGATGCCACGGAGCAGGACCGGGCGTCGGCGCTGGGCGCGCTGCGCCAGCTCTACTGCCAGGTCGCCTTGCCCCGCCACGGCGGCCCAGACGTTGGCGTTGGTCCTGTCACCGGAACCGGGCTGCCCGCGTAGCGTCGGCGCGCGCACGATCCTTGCTAGTGAGAGCGGATCGTTCTCACTAGCGCCTGAGCGCCCCCCGCCATGCTCCACCCGCCCCGCCTTTATCTCTATCTTGACGCCGTGGCCCGCGTTGGGTCTATCCGCAAGGCCGCCGAGCAACTCCACGTTGCCTCCACCGCGCTCAACCGGAAGATTCTGGAGGTGGAGCAGGAGATCGGCACGGCGCTGTTCGAGCGCCTGCCCCGCGGCGTGCGGCTGACCGCCGCTGGCGAGGTGTTGATCGCTACCGTGCGCCGCAGCCTTGCGGACCTGGATTCGGCCGCCGCGCAGATGGAGCAGCTGCGCGGGCTGGTGCGGGGCACCGTGCGCATGGCGACGGTCGAGTCCGTCGCCACCGATTTCCTGCCTGAAGTCATCGGCCGCTACCAGTCCACCCACCGCGGCGTGCAGTTTCGCGTGGCGGTGGGCAACTCGGGCGACCTGCTGGCCGCGCTCAAGGAGGACGAGGCCGACCTGCTGCTGGCGCACGACCCGCCCCCGACCACCTTCCTGCACGAGTTGGCGGTGTCCGCGCAGCCCTTCTGCGCGATGATGCGCCCGGACCATCCGCTGGCGAGCCGGCGCACGTTGCGTTTATCCGACTGCCAGCCCTATCCCGTGGCCCTCGGGCCAGAGAGCTTTGGCAGCCGGCGGCTGATCGAGGCGATCTGCGCGCGCAACCGCTTGTCGCTGCGGGTGATGCTGGAAGCCACCACGGTGGAGATGCTGAAGAGCTTTGCGCGCCAGACCGGCGCGATCTGCTTCCAGTTCCAGGCTGGCACGCTGCGCGAGACGCGCCAGGGCACGCTGATTGCCGTGCCGCTGTCCGACCCCGAGCTGTGCGGCGGGCGGCTGGTGCTGGGGGCCCGCAAGGGCCGCAGCCTGCCGCCCGCGGCGGCGGCATTTGCCGAGCACCTGAAGGCCGCGCTGACCGGCCTGCACCAGCCGTTGGCCGAGGCCGCCTGATGCGTGGCCGGGACTTGCATGGCGAGCCGGCACATGCAACAGCGAGCGCACACAAATTGCGTGCGCCATGAGAAGAAATAAGTGCTGGTTGTATGCAATCGATTTGCCGCAAACTGCATCCATCGCAGTCATGCCAAGCAACATTACCGGGCTGGCCCGGATACCCACGAAAGCAAGATGAGAATCAACGATCCCGCCATCCTCGCAAAGGTGGAAGCTGCCGTCGATGCCCATGCCCATGCCCGGGCGCTGGCGGGCAACGACGTCGCCGTGGCCAGCATCGCCTTTCACTGCGCACGTGAGTTGGCAGCAAGCATGAGCCAGCAGCGCTAGTGTGCCGGCGCCATCCCGCGCCTGCCATTCCCATTCCAAGAGCACGCTTTTTTAGATAGCCGGGGCTTGCCCCCCCGGAGGGGTGTTGTCGTGCCCAGTGAATGCGACAGAGCCAGCAACGATAGAAAACGGGTCAACCACGGAGGTCGTCTTTATGCAACACAATTTCAAGCCGGTCGTGAAACTGGCGGTCATGGCAGCAGCCTTGATCTGCGGCAACGCCATGGCGCAATCCAGCGTCACGCTTTACGGGATGGTTGATGCCTATGTCGGCGCCACCAAAGCCGGCGGCGCGGACCGCGCCTACGGCGTCAACAGCGGCGGCATGCAAACCTCGTACTTCGGCATCAAGGGCACCGAGGATCTTGGCACCGGCCTGAAGGCGATCTTCGACCTGAACGGCTTCCTGCGCCCGGACACCGGCAAGCAAGGCCGCTTCGACGGCGACGCGCTGTTCACCCGCAACGCCTTTGTCGGCCTGCAGAGCGCGACGCTTGGCACGGTGAAGCTCGGGCGCAACACCACGCCCTACTTCATCTCGACCATCCTGTTCAACCCGCTGGTGGACTCCTATGTGTTCTCGCCGGCGATCTTCCACACCTACTTCTCGGCCAGCAATGGCCGCGTCTATGACCCGGGCATCATCGGCGACTCGGGCTGGAGCAACTCGCTGGTGTACTCCACGCCGATCTTTGGCGGCCTGAGCGCCAACGCGATCTACTCGTTCGGCGAGCAGGCAGGCAGTGTCGGCAAGAACAAGTGGGGCGGCAACGTGCTCTACTTCAACGGCAACTTCGGCGCCACCGTCGCCTTCCAGCAGGTCAAGTTCAACAGCACCCCGGGAGACGTGACCGCGCCCACGGCGCTGGCCGGCTTCGACAAGCAGAACGCCGTGCAGGTCGGCGTGAGCTACGACTTCAAGGTGGTCAAGCTGTTCGCGCAGGGCCAGTACATCAAGAGCGACGTCAACAACGCCACCGGCGACCTCAAGCACACCAACGGCCAGGTTGGCGCTTCGATCCCGGTGGGCAACGGCAACGTGCTGGTCTCCTATGCGTACGACAAGACCAAGAACAGTGTCGCGGACTTCAAGCGCAACACGGCCGGCCTCGCTTACGACTACAACCTGTCCAAGCGCACCGACGTGTATGCCGCGTACTTCTATGACAAGCTGAGCGACCAGTCGCACGGCGACAGCTTTGGCGTGGGCATGCGTCACCGCTTCTGATTGGAAGCGGATTGGAAACGGTAATGCAGGTGGCCGTGCTTCGGTGCGGTCCACCTGGCAAAGCGCCTGAAAATCCACAACCGGCAAACTGCCTTCCTGGCGCATCACGCGCTCGATCGCCTGGCTTGGGGAACATTGCCAAAGTGCCTACACTGGGCGCCATGGGCACAATGGCAATGAACATATCTCTTCCGGACGCGCTGAAGCGGGTTGTCGACGAACCGGTCGATACCACTGACCCGGTCCGCAGCCTGCCATGAAACACGCCCTGCCCGTCGCTGCCTGCGCCGCAGGCGACGAGGACAAGACCGGCCTCGACACCCTGCTGACCCAGGTCCGTGCCTGCCGTCTTTGTGAAGCGCACCTCCCGCTTGGTCCCCGCCCGGTGGTACAAGCCGCCGCCACGGCGCGCATCCTGATTGTCGGCCAGGCGCCCGGCACGCGCGTGCACGCCAGCGGCATTCCTTGGGACGACCCCAGCGGTGACCGGCTGCGTGCGTGGATGGGCGTGGACAAGACGGTGTTCTACGATGCCACGCGCATTGCCATCATCCCGATGGGCCTGTGCTATCCGGGCCGTGGCGCCAGCGGCGACCTGCCGCCGCGCAAGGAGTGCGCGCCATTGTGGATGGATGCGCTGCTGGCGTGCCTGCCGGAGATCGAGCTGACCTTGCTGGTCGGGCAGTATGCGCAGCGGCGTTTCCTGGGAGCGGCGGCGCGCCGTGGCGTGACGCCTACCGTGGCCGGCTTTCGCGCGCATGGGCCGCGCTTTATTCCGCTGCCGCACCCATCGCCGCGCAACCAGGGCTGGTTCAAGCACAACGACTGGTTTGCGCGGGACTTGCTGCCGGTGCTGCGCCAGCGCGTGGAGGCCGTTCTCCTGGCATCACCCGCTGGCTGACGCAGGCTTGGCTCAGGCCTCGGCGAGATGCGCCTCGGCCATCCAGAGCCATTGGTCGATGCGGCGCGAGACTTCGGTGAACACATCGGCGGTGTCGGCACCGCCAGGCTTGTCGGCTGACTACGATACTTAATCCCCAAAACGGGGATATATATCCCTCTATTGAGGATTCATCAAGCAATCCCTATAATAAGGATACTTATCCCTATTTAGAGGATTCACCGTGAGCCTTGCCGACTTTCTCTTCACACCGGGCTTGCAGCGAGTGCTCGGAGCCACACTGCTTCAGCCTGACCGCAGTTTCACGCTGCAGGAACTGCTGCGTCTGGCGGACAGTGGGCGCGGAAGCGCTCAAAAGCAGGTGGACCGCCTGGTCACCGCCGGCGTACTTCGGGAAGACGCCCGACGAGGCCGGCAACGAAGCATCCGGGCGAATACCGAATTCACCCTCTACCCAGAATTGCTTAGTATCGCGCGCAAATCATTTGCCGTTGTGGAGCCGCTGAAAGAAGCCCTTGCACCTTTTGCCGACCACATCACCTCAGCGTTCGTGTTTGGCTCCGTGGCCAAGCGCACCGACGGTGGCCAGAGCGACATCGATCTGATTGTTGTCGGCAGCCTCCCTCTCCTCGAGCTATCCGAGGCCTTGCACAAGGCCGAACAAGGTCTGCTGCGCCCCGTCAACTTCTCTTTGTACGAGCCTGCTGAATGGGCTGCTCTGGTAGAGTCTGACCCCATCATGGCCCAGATTGCACAAGGCCCTACGCTGAGGGTACTTTGATGCCGCGCGCAGCTGAATACGAAAACCTTATCAAGACGAAAGCCTTTGAGGCGGTCGCCCCAACGCCTGGCGCTATCGCAGGCTTCCTGCGTAATGCAGCGGACTATCAGTCCACAGCCGAGGAGCTAGGCCCCAGACGACATCTGCAGGCCTACGAAGGCTATTTCCAGGTGGTCTAGGCCGTACTGAAAAAGCCAAAGGGGAACGCCGTCCCAATGCCGTTGGGACGTGAAAAAGCCCCTTCCTTGCTTGTGCAAAAAAGGGGCTTCGAATAATGCCGGCGAACCCGTCCTTACCAGCGCCTTGACCGATCGGCCAGCCACATGGGCGCAGTTTTTTCTACTGGCTTTTTCTTGACAGGGGCTAGCGGTGTTGCCTGACCTGGCCTTACTTGGCAGCCGTGGCGGGCATGACCTTCTCGAAGGCGTCGCGCATCGGCTTCATGGCCGTTTCGTAGGCCGCCACCCAGCTCGGCGCGCTTGCGCCGGCAGCCGGGAACGCGCCACCGGCGTTCGACATGAGGTTCTGGCCGAACGACGCCATGGCTTCCTGCGCCTGCGCGGCGTAGGTGCTCATCTGGCGCTGGGCTTCCTGCGCGAACTCGGCGCCGGTGCTGGCGAAGATCTCGTTCATGTGGCCGGCATAGGCGTTCATCTTCTGGGCAAACCCGTTGGCCATTTCCGGCTTGAGGCCGGACATGCCGGCGCCAACCGGCTGCTGGCTGGATTCGCGGACGTAGTTCGTGGTATCCGCCAGGCTGGTCTTGACGGCCTGCATGTTCAGCGCGCTGATTTTTTCCGCGCCACGGGCCAGGGGGCCGACCAAGGCGAGGAACAGGTCCAGGTTAGCTTGCTGGACGCCGAAGAATTGGGCTTGGGTGGGATGTGCCATGAAGTAGTCTCCTGGAGATGATCCAACGCTGTCGAAGAAGGTTCCGTGAGCGGCATCATCGTTTTGCTGCAACGCAGCAATTGGACGCATCATAAGCTTATTCCGCAAGGAGTCAAGCAATAGATCCAACCAGCTGCGCGTATTCGCAGCGCCGCTGTGCGTGCATCTTGGCATCGCTTGGCCCGCAACCCTTCTTGTATTTCCGCCGGCGGCGCTTCTGCGTCCCGCGAGCCTGACAGGCCACGCTCGCTCGCCATGTGTCAAAAGAGACACGCGGACATCCCGGCCTCCTATCCCGACGCTGGATTTTCTGCACGCCACCAAACCGTGCGCCGCGCCCCATTCCCGCTCGCCAATCCCGAAACCCAGCCGCCGGTGCCCATTTTTTGCGCATAGCACCATTCCCCGGCATGCCACCGAAAGCCGGCCAGCGGCCTGCCATCCATGCCAGAGCGGGCCCATATTCCCTTGAAAATCAATGCCTTGTGCATCGCACCGCAACATAGCCAGCTGCAAATTGAACACGTGGCCTGAACTTTGCGTAATCGGTATAAGTGCCAACTGTCGACAGCTGACCATCGACCTACAGTGATCTGACCGCCAATCCAAGGAAACACAAACATGGGCAACAACGTCTCTTCCCGCCTGGTTCCCGCCATCTCCGAGGCCGAGCAACGGGTGCGTGAGGATCTCGCCGCCGCATACCGCCTGGTCGCCCTGTACGGCATGGACGACAGCATCTACACCCATATCTCGGCCCGGGTGCCGGGCACCGAGGACCGCTTCCTGATCAACCCGTTCGGGATGCTGTTCCGGGATATCACCGCGTCTTCGCTGGTGTGCATCGACCTGGACGGCAACATCATCAGCGGGCCGCCGGGACAAGACGTGAACCCGGCCGGCTTCACCATCCACAGCGCCGTGCATGCCGCCCGGCATGACGCGGTCTGCGTGCTGCATACGCATACCGTGGCGGGCGTGGCCGTATCGTCGCTGGCCTGTGGCCTGCAGCCCTCCAACCAGTGGGCGCTGCAATTCCATGAACGCGTGTCGTACCACGACTTCGAAGGCATTGCGCTGGACCATGAGGAGCGCGTGCGCCTGGTGGCCGATCTCGGCCCGGACAAGCGCGCGCTGATCCTGCGCAATCACGGACTGGTCACGCTGGGCCGCAGCGTGGCGGAGGCCTTCATCCTGATGCACAACCTGGAGCGCGCCTGCCGCGTGCAGGTGGCGATCCAGTCCAGCGGACAGCCGGTCAATCCGGTGCCGCCAGCCATTTGCGAGAAGACCGCGCGCCAGTACGAGAGCGGCGACACCAACCGCCTGCCCGGCGCGGCCGATCCGTACGCGCGGGAATGGCGCGCCTTGCGGGAGCGGCTGGAGCCGGCCGCTGCCACGTCGTTCCGCGACTAGCGCCCTGCACGCCCTGCACGCCCTGCACGCCCTGCACGCTTTCGCCATGCCGTATTGCCAGTTCCGTCTTGCCAGTTACCCATCCCTAGCCCCCAGGAGAGTTCCGCAATGAATCGTCGCCAACTGATCAAAATGGGTGTTGCCACCACCGGGCTGTCGCTCGCCGGTGTGCCTTTGCACGTCCTCGCGGCCGGCAAGAAGGGCGGCGTGATCAACGCGCTCGTCCAGCCTGAGCCTTCCGGCCTGATGATCGGCATTACCCAGAACGGCCCCACCCAGCTGATCTCCGGCAACATCTACGAGGGCCTGCTGCGCTACGACGAAAAGCTGGAACCGCAGCCGGCGCTGGCGACCTCTTGGACGGTGAACCCGGCCGGCACCGTGTACACGTTCAAGCTCAAGCCCAAGGTCACCTGGCATGACGGCAAGCCGTTTACCGCGGCCGACGTGGTGTTCTCCGCCGACGTGTTCCTGCGCAAGACCCACGCCCGGCTGCGCGCCAACCTGGCGGCGGTGGAGAGCATCCGCGCCGTGGACCCGCTCACGGTGGAGTTCAAGCTGAAGTACCCGTTCAGCCCGTTTCTCGGCATCTTCGAAGTGGGCACCATGCCCATGGTGCCCAAGCACATCTACGAGGGCACGGATTTCCTGACCAACCCGGCCAATGCCAAGCCCATCGGCACCGGCCCGCTGAAGTTCAAGGAATGGGTGCGCGGCTCGTACATCCAGCTGGTGCGCAACGATGCGTATCACCAGCCCGACGTGCCGCTGGTGGACAGCGTGTACTTCCACGTGATCCCCGATGCGTCGGCGCGCGCCGCGGCGTTCGAGTCCGGCAAGGTCGACCTGGTGCCCGGCGGCGCGGTGGAGTACTTCGACGTGGCGCGCCTGAGCAAGCTGCCCGGCGTGCAGGTCACCACCAAGGGCTGGGAATTCTTCGCGCCGCACTCGTGGCTGTGGGTCAACAACCGCAAGGCGCCGATGGACAACATCAAGTTCCGCCAGGCGCTGGCCTTTGCCATCGACCGCGACGCGATCGCCAAGGTGGCATGGCAAGGCTATGCCAAGAGCGCCACCGGCCCCTTCAACAGCCATATCAAGTACGCCAGCACCGACGTGGCCAAGTATCCGCGCGACCTGGCCCGCGCCAAGCAGCTGCTGAGCGAATCCGGCTACAAGGGCGAAACCCTGCGCCTGCTGCCCCTGCCCTACGGTGAAACCTGGACCCGCTCGGCCGAGATCGTTCGGCAGAACCTGCAGCAGGCCGGCGTGAAGATCGAGATGACGCCAACCGACGTGGCGGGCTGGGGCGAGCGGCTGAACAAATGGGACTACGACCTGGCCTTTACCTACGTCTACCAGTATGGCGACCCGGCGCTGGGCGTGGCGCGCAACTACACCTCGGAAAACATCGCGCAGGGCTCGCCCTTCAACAATGTGGAAGGCTATCGCAACGCCAAGGTCGACGAATTGTTCCAGGCTGGCGCGCGCGAGATCGACCCCGTCAAGCGCGCAGCGATCTACCAGGAAGTGCAGAAGATCCTGGTCGACGAGATGCCGGTGGTGTGGCTGCACGAGCTCAACTTCCCCACGCTGTATCGCAGCCGCATCAACAATCCCATCAGTTCCGGCATTGGCCTGAACGACGGCATCGGCCGCGCCTGGCTGGCGTGATGGCAGTCATCTTTATCTCTGGGGCGAAGCCATGAGTCGTACGCAGCGCATGCTAGGCCGGGTGGTACAGGGCGTGATCGCGATCCTGGTCATCGCGACCGTCAACTTCCTGCTGATCCGGGCCGCGCCGGGAGACCCTGTCTCGGTGATGGCTGGCGAGGCCGGGGCCTCCGACCCGCAGTTCGTGGCGCAGTTGCGCACGCAGTTCGGGCTGGACAAGCCGGTGCCGGAGCAGCTTGCCACGTATCTCGGGCACGTGGTGCACCTGGACCTGGGCTACTCCTACCGCCAGCAGCAGCCGGTGCTGGACCTGATCCTGCAGCGCCTGCCGGCCACGCTGATCCTGACCGGCAGCGCCTTCCTGCTCTCCGTGCTGTTCGGCGTGGTGCTGGGGGCGTGGGCAAGCCGGCGCGCGGGGAGCTGGGTGGACAACGCCATCACCCTGTTCGCCCTGGTGTTCTACGCAACGCCCTTGTACTGGCTGGCGATGATGGCGGTGCTGCTGTTCTCGGTCAAGCTCGACTGGCTGCCTGGCTTTGGCTACTTCACCGTGGGGGCGGACCTGCATGGCCTGGCGCTGGTGTTCGACATCGCCACGCACCTGGTGCTGCCCGCGCTCACGCTGGCGCTGTTCTACATGGCGGTGTATGCGCGCATGACGCGGGCCTCGATGCTGGAGGTGGCGCAGATGGATTTCGTCAAGACCGCGCGCGCCAAGGGTGTGCGGCCCGGGCGCATCCAGCGCGCCCACATCCTGCGCAACGCCTTGCTGCCGGTGGTGACGCTGGCCGGCATCCAGGCCGGCGGCATGATCGGCGGCGCGGTGCTGACCGAGACGGTGTTCGCCTGGCCCGGCATTGGCCGCCTGATGTTCGACGCCCTGCTGCAGCGTGACTACAACCTGCTGCTGGGCTGCTTCCTGGTCACCGCGGCCATGGCCGTGTTGTTCAACCTGTTGACCGACTTTGTCTACACGCTGGTCGACCCGCGGATCGAGATGCAATGAAAAACACTTTCTGGCGGCGGTTCTGCCGCAACAAGGCGGCCGTGCTCGGCATGGTGGTACTGGCGGGCTTTGCCGTGCTCGCGCTGTTCGGGCCGTGGATGGCCGGGCATGATCCCTGGGACATGGTGCAGCAGCCGTTCCTGCAGCCGATGCAGGAACCCGGCTTTGCCATGGGCACCGATACCATGGGGCGCGACATCCTGGCGGGCGTGATCCACGGCGCGCGCATCTCGCTGCTGATCGGCGTGGTGTCCACGGTGGTCTCGCTCTTGATCGGCGTGACGCTGGGCGCCATTTCCGGCTACTTCGGCGGGTGGATCGATGCGGCCCTGATGCGCTTCACCGAGCTGTTCCAGGCGGTGCCGAGCTTTGCGCTGGCGCTGGTGCTGGTGGCGATCTTCGAGCCGTCCATCGGCTCCATCGTGGCGGCGATCGCCATCGTGTCCTGGCCGCCGGTGGCGCGCCTGGTGCGCAGCGAGTTCCTCACGCTGCGCCAGCGCGACTTTGTGCAGGCCGCGAAGCTGGCCGGGCAATCGACACCGCGCATCATCCTGTCGCAGATCCTGCCCAATGCCAGTTCGCCCATCGTCGTGATGGCCTCGCTGATGGTGGCGACCGCCATCCTGCTCGAATCCAGCCTGAGCTTCCTGGGTCTGGGCGACCCGAACCACATGAGCTGGGGCTATATGGTGGGCTCGGCGCGCACCGTGCTGCGCCAGGCCTGGTGGATGGCGGTGTTTCCCGGCACGGCCATCCTGCTGACGGTACTGGCGCTCAATATGGTGGGCGAAGGCCTGAACGACGCGCTCAACGCGCGCCTTGGCGGGAGCGGACGATGAGCACACCGGTACTTGATATCCAGGACCTGAGCATCCGCCTGCCTGCCGGGGGCGACCGCGCGCTGGCGGTGCAGGCAGCCTCGCTGACGCTGGAGGCGGGCCAGACGCTGTGCGTGGTGGGCGAGTCCGGGTCCGGCAAGTCCATGATCGCCAACGCGGTGATGGGCCTGCTGCCGCGGCCCCATGTGGAGCCGGTGGCCGGGCGCATCCTGTTCGAGGGCCAGGACCTGCTGCAGCTCGATGACGACGCCATGCGCGAGCTGCGCGGGCAGAAGATCGGCATGGTGTTCCAGGAGCCCATGACGGCGCTCAACCCGGTCATGCGCATCGGCGACCAGATCGCCGAGGTGTTCGACGCGCACCAGCGGCTGGGCGCGGCCGAGAAGCGCAAGCGCATCGTGGCGGCGCTGGCCGATGTAGGCCTGCCCGATCCGGAGCTGCTGTACGACAGCTACCCCTTCCGCCTGTCGGGCGGGCAACGCCAGCGCGTGATGATCGCGTGCGCCATGGCGCTGGAGCCGCGCCTGCTGATCGCCGACGAGCCCACCACGGCGCTCGACGTGACCACCCAGGCGCAGATCCTGCAACTGATCCGCGACCTGCAAAAGCGGCGCGGCATGGCCGTGCTGTTCATCACGCACGATTTCGGCGTGGTGTCGGAGATCGCCGACCAGGTGGTGGTGATGCAGACCGGCACCATCGTCGAGGCCGGGCCGGCCGCGCGCGTGCTGACCGATCCGCAGCATTCCTATACCCGCAAGCTGATCAGCGCCATTCCCGGCGGGCACCTGCGCCAGCCGCCCGTGCAGGTGGAGGTCAACCGCGTGCTGCAGGTGCAGGACCTGTGCAAGACCTACCGCACCGGCGGCGGCCTGCTGCGGCGCGGGCGCGAGGTGCAAGCCGCGCGCAACGTGAACTTCGAGCTGCTGCGCGGGCAAACGCTCGGGCTGGTGGGTGAATCGGGCTCCGGCAAATCGACGGTGGGCCGCTGCATCGTGGGCCTGGCGCCGTTCGACAGCGGCCGCATCGTGATCAACGGGCGCAACCTGTCCCAAGGCGGCGGGCTGCTGCAGCGCGCGGGCGGCAAGCTGCAGATGGTGTTCCAGGACCCTTACGCCTCGCTCAATCCCCGGCATCGGGTCGGTGCGGCCATTGCTGCCGGCCCCATCGCGCAGGGCGTATCGCGCCAGGAGGCACAGGCGCGCACGCTGGAGCTGCTCGGGCTGGTCGGGCTGGGGCCGGAGGCGGCCGAGCGCTACCCGCATGAGTTCTCCGGCGGGCAGCGCCAGCGCATCGGCATTGCCCGGGCGCTAGCGATGCAGCCGGAATTGCTGGTGGCGGACGAGCCCGTCTCCGCGCTGGATGTGTCGGTGCAGGCGCAGGTGCTGGAGCTGTTCGCCAAGGTGCGCGAGCAGTTCAAGCTGGCCATGGTCTTCATCACCCACGACCTGCGCGTGGCCGCGCAGATGTGCGACAAGATCGCCGTCATGCAGCGCGGCGAGGTGGTCGAGTACGGCGAGACGGCCCGCGTGCTGAGCGCGCCCGAGCATGCCTACACGCGCAAGCTGATCGACGCCATCCCGCGCCTGGCCCGGGTGCAGGAGGCCACAGAGGGACCAGCGGCACCAGCGCCGGCGGAGCCGTCCCGCCTGCAGGCAGTCGGGGGCTACGCATGACCCGCACCGACCGCGACAATCCGGCCGGAACACTCAGCAAGATGGACATGACGACAACCAAGCCCCCCTGCGTGGCGCTGCTCAGCAGCGTGCTCGACATGCAGTACCTGGTACCCGCCTTCCGCGCGGCGGCGCCCGGGCTGGACCTGCGCGTGGGCCCCGACCTGGGCGCGCTTGACGACATCGATGCCGCGGTCTGCTGGGCGCCCCCGCCCGGCTTGCTGGCGGCCATGCCCAAGCTGCGCCTGGTGCAGTCGCTGGGCGCAGGCATCGACCACCTGCGCAGCGATCCGGACCTGCCGCCCGGGCCAACCGTCTGCCGCATCGTGGATACCGCCATGGCCGGCACCATGACGGCCTACGTGACGTGGGCCGTGATCCAGCACCAGCGCAGCATGGGCGCCTATCTGGCCAGCGCGGCGGCCGGGCAGTGGCAAGAGCAGCCCATCGTGGCGCCGTCACGGCACCGCGTGGGCATTGCGGGACTGGGCACACTGGGCATTGCCAGCGCCCGCGCGCTGCAGGCGGTGGGCTATGCGGTGCGCGGCTGGAGCCGCAGCCCCAAGGCGGACCTGCCCGAGGGCGTGCAAGCCTTCCACGGCCAGGACGGGCTGGATGCCTTCCTGGCGGGCTGCGACGCGCTGGTTTGCCTGCTGCCGCTCACCGCGCAGACGCAGGGTTTCCTGTGCGCGGACCTGTTCGCCCGCCTGCCGCGCGGCGCGCACCTGATCAACGTAGGCCGGGGCAGCCACCTGGTCGAGGCTGACCTGCTGCGCGCGCTGGACGACGGCACGCTGGGCGCGGCCACGCTGGATGCCTTCCAGCACGAGCCGCTGCCATCCGGGCATCCGTTCTGGCGGCATCCGCGCATCAACGTCACGCCGCACGTGGCGGCACGCACCGATCCGGCGACGATCGCGCGCCAGACGCTGGATAATCTGGCCCAGCTGCGCCGCGGGCAGCGACCTGCCGTGGCGGTCGACCCGGCACAGGGATATTGATATTGACGCGTTTGACCTTGGCATGCCGCTGCCCCAGCGATCCGACACACCCGATACCGACAACAGGACGTCACTGACATGACCGTCGCCTTGCCCTCCCACGCCGCGCTTGCCGCAGACGATATCGCGGCCCACCTGCACCCGTTTACCAACCTGGCCGCCCACCCCGGCGTCGGCCCGCTCGTCATCACCAAAGGCGACGGCATCTATGTGGAGGACGACCAGGGCAAGCGCTACCTGGAGGGAATGTCCGGCCTGTGGTGCAGCTCGCTCGGATTCAGCCATGCGCGCGTGATCGAGGCCGGCGTCGAGGCCATGCGCACGCTGCCCTACTATCACACGTTCAACCATCGCTCCAACCCGGCGGCCATCATGCTGGCCGAGAAGCTGGTGGCGATGGCGCCGGTGCCGATGTCCAAGGTGTTCTTCGCCAATTCCGGCTCGGAGGCCAACGACACCGCCGTGAAGCTGGTCTGGTATTACCACAACGCCATCGGCAAGCCGGACAAGAAAAAGATCATCGCGCGCACCAACGCCTATCACGGCGTCACCGTGGCGGCGGCGAGCCTGAGCGGCCTGCAGGCCAATCACCGCGATTTCGACCTGCCCATCGACCGCATCCTGCGCGCCGGCTGCCCGCACCACTACCGCTACGGCGCGCCGGGCGAGAGCGAGGCGGCGTTCGCGAGCCGCCTGGCACAGGAGCTCGAAGCGCTGATCCAGGCGCAAGGCCCGGACACCATCGGCGCCTTCATCGCCGAGCCGGTCATGGGCGCGGGCGGCGTGATCGTGCCGCCGGCCACTTACTTTGCCGAGATCCAGGCCGTGCTGCGCCGCCATGACATCCTGCTGATCGCCGACGAGGTGATCTGCGGCTTTGGCCGCACCGGCGCGATGTTCGGCTCCACCACCTACGGCATGCGGCCCGACATCCTCACCTGCGCCAAGGCGCTGTCCTCCGGCTACATGCCGATCTCGGCGGTGATGGTGTCGGAGAAGGTGCATGCGGCCATTGCCGCCAACAGCGGCAAGATCGGCACCTTCGGCCATGGCTTCACCTACTCGGGCCATCCGGTCACCACGGCGGTGGCGCTGGAGACGCTGCGCGTCTATGAGGATGACCGCATCCTGGATCATGTGAACGCCATCGCGCCCCGCTTCCAGCAAGCGCTGCAGGCCTATGCCGGGCGAGCGCTGGTGGGCGAGGTACGCGGAGTCGGCCTGCTGGGCGCGATCGAACTGGCGGCGGAGCCGGCGGCGCGGCGCGCCTTCGACCCGGCCCTGAAGGCTGGCCCGCGCCTGGCTCAGCTGGCGCAGGAGCAGGGCCTGATCGTGCGCGCCATGGGCGACACCATTGCGTTCTGCCCGCCGCTGATCATCACCGAGGCGCAGATCGGCGAGCTGTTCGCGCGGTTCGAGCGCGCCATGGTGGCGCTGGAGCGTGAGTTCCCGGCCAGCAGCCATGGCGGCCATGGCGGCCATGGCGGCCATGGCGGCCATGGCGGCCATGGCGGCCATGGCGGCAACAAGGCTGCGGCCTGATGACCGGCCCGGTCAACTCCTCGCTACGGCTCACCACGGCGCGTGCGCGCCGCGACGGCATCCTGCTGTTTTTCTGCGCGCTGGTGGCGTTTGCCAGCTACGACGCCTTCTGCAAATGGATGCTGCGCGACCACTCCGCGCCCATGATGAACCTGACCCGCTATGTGTCGGTGAGCGTCATCGCGCTGGTGTGGCTGCTGCGCGAAGGCGGCCTGAGGCTGTGGCGCACGCCCTGCAAGTGGCTGCTGCTGGTGCGCGGGCTGGCGCTTGGCATCGTGGCGAGCTGCTTCATGGCGGCGCTGGTGCATATGCCACTGGCAGAGGCCACCGCCATCTACTTCACAGCGCCGCTGATCATGGTGGCGCTGTCGCCGGCGGTGCTGGGCGAACGGGTGGGACGCGCGCAGTGGGCGGCGGTGCTGGCCGGCTTTGGCGGCATGCTGCTGATCGTGCGGCCCGGCGGCGACCTGCCGCTCGCCGGCACGGTGCTGATGATGGTCTCGGCCGTCTGCTACGCCGCCTTCCAGCTGCTGACGCGCCGGCTGGCCGGCGTGGTCGCCGGGCCGGTGCTCTACGCCTGGACCGCGCTGATCTGCCTGGTGGTGACCGGCGTGCCAGCGCTGGCGACGCTGCCGCAGGTCATGCCGCGCGCGCCCGACCTCTTGCTGATGATGGCCGGTGGCGCCTGCAGCGGCCTGGCCCAGTTGCTGCTGCTGGCCGCCTTCCGGCGCGTTGCCGCCTCCACGCTCGCGCCGCTCAACTACTTTCAACTGCTGCTCGCCGTGCTGATCAGTACCTTTGTCTTCCAGCGCCCGCCCGATGGCATCGCGCTGGCGGGCATCGTGCTGATCATGCTGTCGGGCGGCTACCTCGCATTGCGCGGGCGGCAGGCGCCGCCCGCGCCGCCAGCAC